>NZ_JAYSCO010000005.1:0-156506 GCF_041914865.1 Pseudoduganella sp.
CCATTTTTCGCTGCGCGAAAAATGGGGTACGTCCCCATTTTTTTCCGTCCCCATTTTTTCCGTCCCCGTTTTATTCTAGGCGGGAGCGGATGAAGTCGATGAAGCTGGTTAGCTTAGGCGTTGGCTGGCGGTCGCGCGGGTAGAGCAGGTGCATGGGGCGCGGGGTGGGCAGGTAGTCGTCCAGCACGCGCACCAGGCGGCCGGCGGCGATGTCTTGCGCCAGTGCTGTTTCGGCTTGCATGATCAGGCCAAAGCCTTTCAGCGCGGCCTGCTTCAGGGCGTAGCTGTTGTTGGCGCGCAGGCGGCTCACGGGAATGTGGCGGGCGTCCGGGTAGCCTTTCAGGCGCCAGCGTGCTTGCGGTACCCAGCCGCTGAATTCCAGGCATTCGTGCTGCGCCAGGTCGGACGGTACCTGCGGTACCCCGCGCCGTGCCAGGTATTCAGGCGAGCCGCAAATCACCACGCCATACGGCCGCAACGGCCGCGCCACCAGCGATGAATCTTCCAGCGTGCCGATGCGCACCGCGATGTCGAAACCTTCTTCCACCATGTCGATCATGCGGTCGTTCAGGTTAAGGTCCACGCTGACTTCGGGATGCATTCCAAGGTAGTCGGGCAGCATGGGGGCGAGCCATTCCATGCCGAACGAGACTGCGGTGGTGACCTTCAGGACGCCGCGCGGTGCGATGCGCATGGTTTCGGCCAGGCTTTCGGCGGCGTTGACCTGGGCCAGGATGGCGCGGCATTGCTCGGCATACTGGCGCCCGATCTCGGTCAATGACTGGCGCCGCGTGGTGCGGGTGAGCAGGGCGGCGCCGAGGCGTTGTTCCAGTTCGCGCACGTGCTTGCCGACCATGACGGCGGAAATGCCGAAACGCTCGGCCGCCGCCGTGAAGCTGCCGCTGTCGACGGCGGCCACGAAAATCTCCATGCTGCGCAACTTGTCCATTGCTAACCTTTGGTTTGTAATGATCTAAATGATATCTCATTTATTCCTGTGAAGACGGAGAGCATACTGGCTCCACTTCGTAACCCAACAGGAGAAATCAAATGAAGAAGATCATCGTTATCGGCGCATCGGGCACCATCGGCCGGGCCATCGTGGAACAACTCGGCCTGCGCCACGAAGTCATCAGCGTGGGCCGCAGCAGCGGCCAGTACCAGGTGAAGATCGAAGATCCAGCCTCGGTGCAGGCCTTGTTCGAAAAGGTCGGCAAGGTGGACGGCGTGGTGGTGGCTGCCGGCGACGCGCATTTCGGCGCGCTGCAGGAAATGACCGCCGAGCAGTTTTACATCGGCCTCAACTCCAAGCTGATGGGGCAGGTGAACGTGGCCCTGGCGGCGCAAAAGTACTTGAACGACGGCGGTTCGATCACGCTGACCAGCGGCAGCCTGTCGCATAACCCGATCCGCTACGGCACGAACGCCAGCACGGTCAATGCCGCCGTGGACGGCTTTGTGCTCGGCGCCGCCGTTGAGATGCCGCGCGGCTTGCGCATCAACTCCGTCAGCCCGACCCTGGTGGATGAGTCGGTCGATGTGTACGGCCCGTATTTCTACGGCATGGAAACGGTGCCAGTGAAACGTGCCGCCCTGGCCTACAGCCGCAGCGTGGAAGGCGCGGAAACCGGCAAAACCTACCGCGTGTGGTAATGCGCACGGTCCTGGTAATTGGCGGCACCGGCACCATCGGCCGCGCGGTGGCGCAGGAGCTGGGCCAGCGGCATCGCGTGCTGACCGCCGGCCGCACCAGCGGCGACTTCCGCGTCGCCATCGAAGATATCGCTTCCGTGCGTGCGCTGTTCGCGGCAGCGGGCAAGGTGGACGATGTGGTGGTGGCGGCCGGCGCGCTCCATGTCGGGCCGCTGGCGGAGATGACGCAGTCGCAATTCCTCGTCGGCGTGGCGTCGAAGCTGATGGGGCAGGTGAATGTGGCCTTGGTGGCGCAGCATGCCTTGAATGACGGCGGCTCCATCACGCTGACAAGCGGGGTGGATGCGCATAACCCGCTGCGCGGCTGCGCCAATACGGTCACGGTCAACAACGGCATCGAGGGCTTTGCACGCGGCGCGGCGGTGGAGCTGCAGCGCGGCCTGCGCATCAACGTCGTCAACCCCTCGCTGCTGGAGGAGTCGGCGGCCAGGTTCGAGGCGCTGTTCCATGGCTTTGAGACGGTGCCGGCGGCGCGGGTGGCGCGCGCGTACAGCCGTTGCGTGGAAGGCGCGGAAAACGGAAAAACTTACCGCGCCTGGTAGGCAGGGGCATACAATGTGGCCTTCCTTTTAACTGTAGAGAAAAGGCCACATGAAAAACCTCCTGACCCCGCTGGTGCTGGCGCTTGCCAGCGCCACCGCCTCCGCTGCGCCGGCCGATGTGGCCGAGCTGCAGAAGATGACCAAGCGCTACGCGCCGGTGCAACTGAAGGCCGATACGTCGCAGCTGTCGGCCGGCGACCGCCTGGCGATCAAGAAGCTGATCGAGGCGGCGAAGATCATCGATACCTTGCAGCTGCGCCAGCGCTGGTCCGGCAACGAGGCGCTGTACGCGGCGCTGCAGAAGGATAAGTCGGCCCTGGGCAAGGCGCGCGCCGATTACTTCTGGCTCAATAAGGGCCCGTGGTCGATCCTGGACGACAACAAGTCCTTCCTGCCGGCCGAAGTGGCGGGCATCAAGGTACCGGCGGCGAAACCGGCCGGGGCCAACTTCTATCCGGAAGGCGCCAGCAAGGAAGAGCTGGAGGCGTGGATTGGCGGCCTGCCGGCGGCGCAGAAGCAGGAGGCACAATGGTTCTTCACCACCATCCGCAAGGGCGATGACGGCAGGTTCAAGATCGTCAAATATTCGGAGGAGTACAAGCCGGAGCTGGAGAAGCTGGCCAAGCTGCTGAAGGAGGCGGCCGCCGCCACCGGCAACGCCTCGCTGAAGAAGTTCCTCGACCTGCGCGCCGACGCCTTCCTGTCCAACGACTACCTGCCGTCCGACTTCGCGTGGATGGACCTGGATTCGGTGGTCGACGTCACCATCGGCCCGTACGAAACTTACAACGACGAGCTGTTCGGCTACAAGGCCGCCTTCGAAGCCTACGTCAGCATCCGCGACGAGAAGGAAACGCGCAAGCTGGACTTCTTCGCCAAGCATATGCAGGAGCTGGAGGACAACCTGCCGGTCGATCCGCAATACCGCAACCCGAAAGTGGGCGCAGTGGCGCCGATGGTGGTGGTGAACCAGGTGTACGGCGCGGGCGACGGCAATATGGGCGTGCAGACCGCGGCCTACAACCTGCCGAACGATGAACGCATCATCAGCCAGCGCGGCTCCAAGCGCGTGATGCTGAAGAACGTGCAGGAAGAGAAATTCAAGGCCACGCTGACGCCGATCTCGAAGATCGTGCTGCGCCCGCAGGACCAGAAGGACCTGGACTTCAACTCCTTCTTCACCCACATCCTGGCGCACGAAATCACGCACGGCCTGGGTCCGCACAGCACCAAGGGCGGCTCCACGCCGCGCCAGGACCTGAAGGATGCCTATTCCACCATCGAGGAAGCGAAAGCCGACATGACCGGCCTGTTCGCGCTGATCTACATGATGGACAAGGGCCAGCTGAAGGATTCGCTGGGGCAGGGCGAGGCGGCGGAGCGCAAGCTGTTCACCACCTTCCTCGCGTCCGGCTTCCGCACGCTGCACTTCGGCCTGACTTCCTCGCACGCGCGCGGCATGGCGATCCAGATGAACTACCTGCTGGATAAAGGCGGCTTCGTGTCGCACGGCGACGGCACCTTCTCGGTCGACTTCAAGAAGATCAAACAGGCAGTCAGCGATCTTGACCGCGAGTTCCTCACCATCGAAGCCACCGGCGATTACGCGCGCGCCAAGGACATGATGGCGAAGTACGTGGTGATCCGCCCGGATGTGCAGAAGGCCTTGGACAAGATGAAGAAAGTACCGAACGATATCCGTCCTTCTTTCCCGACTGCCAACTCCTTGCTCGCAAAATAAAGTTGCCGACTAGCTCAGCCAATATTTTGTAACAGCCCCGAAACTCCGGTAACAGCTTGCCGCAAGGCATGTATAGTTGAAGCTAGTTACCGGAGTTTTCCATGAAGCTGAGCCTGCCCATCCTGCTATCCTTGTGTGCCGCGTCGGCCGGCGCTGCCCAGCTCACCGACATGGAAACGCGCTGGCTGCAGGCCGGTGCGCCGGTGCTGGCCTACGCCAAGCAGGAACTCAAACTCCCCATCGATATCATTGTGCAGCCGCAGGCCGGCCCGAACGACGTGCCGCTGGCCATGGGCTTTGTCGACGGCCGTTGCAAGCTGGTGTTTTCCATGCGCGGCAATCCGCAGGCGGAAGAAGTGCTGGCCGGCGTACCAGCGGCGCAACACAAGGTGTTGATCGAAGCGATGACCGCGCACGAAGTGGGCCATTGCTGGCGCCAGGCGCATGGCAGCTGGCACGCGGTGCCGGCCGGCTTCATTGAAGGTCCGCAGCAGCAACTGGCAAGCCCCGAGTTGCAGGCGCTGTCGAGGCAGATGCGCGATACGCGCCGCGAGGAAGCGTTCTCCGACCTGGTGGCCCTGGCCTGGACCCAGCGCGCCAACGCCGCGCATTACGCCCAGGTGCATGGCTGGCTGATGCAGGTGCGCCAGCCGGTGGCGCATGGCTCGCATAACACGCGTGCCTGGCTGCAACTGGCCAGCAATGGCGCAGTGTTCGATAGCGAACATAACCCTTTCGAACAGGCGCGCGTGCTGTGGGGTAAAGGCCTGCTGAAAGACGAGCAATAACCCGACTGTGTTCGGTCGCGCACAGAAGTTAGTCCCGGCAAGCGGTTTAATCGCCATGCCAACCATCCTAAAGGGGACTAACCATGAAGAAAATCCTGTGTATTTCGCTGGCTGCCCTGTTCAGCTCTTCGGTTGCCTTTGCGCAAACTGTCGATAACAACGCATACAAAGCCGCGAAGGATCGGGCCGAATCTGACTACAAGGCTGCCAAGGACCGCTGCAAGGAATTGAAAGGCAATGCCGAAGACGTCTGCAAGGAGGAAGCCAAAGTGGCGCAAGCCCGTGCAGAGTTGGACGCAACCATGCAGCACCACAACACGGCCAAGGACGTCGAGAAATCGCGCCGCAAGCTGGCCGATGCCGAGTATGACCTGGCCAAGGAGCGCTGCGACGATATGAGCGGTTCGGCCAAGTCGGCCTGCAAGAACGACGCCAAGTCCGCCCACAAGACGGCGCTGGCCAGCGTGAATACGCCTGCCACCAGCACCACCGCTGCCATTGCGCAGGATGCGCGCCAGGCGGGCACCAATGTGGCCGACACCGCGCGTGAGAAAACCGCCGACACCCGCACTGCCATGTCGGACACCATGATCACCACCAAGGTAAAGGCTGAAATGGCGGCAGATCCGCTGGTCAAGGCCATGGACGTCCACGTGGAAACCCAGAAGGGCATCGTGATGCTGAGCGGCTTTGTGCCATCCAAGGCTGAAGCTGACAAGGCAGTCGAACTGGCGCGCAAGGTGGAAGGCGTGCAGGAAGTGAAATCTTCCATCCAGGTCAAGAAATAACGGCGCTGGGCGCCACGGAAAAGCCGGCCACCTGCGCCGGCTTTTCTTTTTCTTGTTTTTATGACGATCATCATTTAAGATGATCTGCATGATAGCCCAGACCCTCTCCATGCGCCTGCAACGGCGCGGCATCCACTACGCGTGGATCATCGTTGCCTTGACCTTCCTCACGGGACTTACCTCGTCCGCCGCGCTCGGCTTGCCGGGCGCGCTGCTGCAGCCGATCAGCAAAGAGTTCGGCTGGGGCGTGGACCAGGTGTCGTCGGCACTGGCGGTGCGTTTTGCGCTGTTCGGGCTGATGGGACCCTTCGCCGCGATCCTGATGGAGCGCTTTGGCCTGCGCAATGTGATGGTGACGGCGCTCGGGCTGATTTGCGCCGGCTCGCTGCTGGCGCTGGGGATGGCTGAATTCTGGCAGCTGGTGCTGCTGTGGGGCGTGATGCTGGGCGTGGGCTCGGGCATGACGGCTCTGGTGCTGAGCGCAGTGGTTTCGACGCGCTGGTTCGAAACCCGGCGCGGCCTGGTGGTGGGCATGCTGACCGCCAGTTCGGCCACGGGGCAGCTGGTCTTCCTGCCGGTTGGCGCCTGGCTGGTGGAGCGCTTTGGCTGGCGCATGGCGGTGCTGCCGGTGCTGGTGGCCTGCGCGCTGGTGGCGCTGGTGGTGTTCGTGTTGATGCGTAACCGGCCGTCCGACCTTGGCCTGGCGCCTTTCGGTGCGAGCGCGCCTGCGCCGGCTGCGGGGGCGGCACCGGCTGCGGCGCTCAGCGCCGCCACGCCATTCCGCGTGCTGCGCGAAGCATCGCGCAGCGGCGTGTTCTGGCTGCTGGCGGGCAGCTTCTTCATCTGCGGCCTGAGTACGAATGGCCTGATCCAGACCCACTTCATTTCGCTGTGCGGCGACGCGGGCATGGGGCCGGTGCCGGCGGCGTCGGTGCTGGCGATGATGGGCGCGTTCGACCTGGTCGGCACCGTGCTCTCCGGCTGGCTGTCGGACCGCTACGACAACCGCAAGCTGCTGTTCTGGTATTACAGCCTGCGCGGCCTGTCGCTGCTGTGGCTTCCATATTCCGAATTCACCTTGTACGGACTGTCGCTGTTCGCCATGTTCTATGGCCTGGACTGGATCGCCACCGTGCCGCCGACGGTGCGCCTGGTGGCCACCACCTTCGGCAAGGAGAAGGCCGGCATGGTGTTCGGCTGGGTATTCGCCGCGCACCAGCTGGGCGCCGCGGTCGCCGCGTACGGCGCTGGCCAGGTGCGCACGCTGCTGCTGACCTATAACCCGGCCTTGTTTGCGGCCGGTGCGGCCTGCCTGGTGGCGGCGCTGATGGTGCTGGCGGTGCGCCTGCAGCCGGCGCGGGCGGCGGCGCCCGTGGGTACAAGTGCCGCGTAAAGCGGTGACGAGGTCGATGGAAGAACGCCTGGCGGCGGTGGAGCGGGAAAACGCCAGCCTTCGCAAACGCATGGCGCGCCAGAACGCGAGCTGGTTGTTCGGCGTGCTGGCGCTGGCAGCCGGGGTGGCAGTGGCGGGTGTGGCGGCGCAGGATGCGGTTTTCGGCAGCATCAAGGCGAAAGAGGTCGTGGTGGTGGATGACAATGGCACGGTGCGCGCACGGATCAGCGGCGGCGTGCCGGATGCGGTCATGGCCGGCGGCCGGCATGATCATCTACGATGCCGAGGGCATTGAGCGTGGCGGCTATGTCACCACCGATACCGAGGACAATGCGATGATAAGGCTCGACTCCAGGCACCGCATGGCCGCCATCCTGGTGGCCGGCCCGGACTGCGCCGATCAAAACGGATCGCGCATGACGGTGGCGGACAAGGAGGGCGTGAAATTCCAGCAGCCGGCCATTGCGGCGCTATCGCCCGCCAGCTGCGGCGAGTTCCGCAGGATCGAGAAAGAGGCGCCCGGCAGGCGCTGGTGTCAGAAGCGATTTTCCGACGCCGCCTGCCAGGCCTGCCTTGGCGGCAGTTAAGCCATTGCCAGGATGGCGAGGCTGATGCCGACGCCGGCGAACCAGGTCAGCGAGCGCAGCGTGGCCAGGTTGCTGATGTAGATGATGCTGTACAGCACGCGGATCAGGACGAAGGACATGGCCAGGATGTCGATGCGGTCCTGGTTCGCGTGGGCCTGCTGCGCCAGGATGACGGCGGCAATGAACAGCGGCAGCGCTTCAAAGCCGTTCAGGTGGGCGGCGTGGGCGCGCCGCATCCAGCCGGACTGGCGTCCCTCCCAGTCACGCGGGTGGGCATTGTCGTAGCGGTCCTTGCCTTTGAACGAAGCCACCTTCGGCGTCAGTTCCACCAAAATGGGCAGCAGGCAGGCTGCGGCGATACACCAGTTTGCAACCGTCATCTAGTACTTCTCCTTAGTTATTGAGGTATTTGGCGAGCCAGCCGTGAACCTCGTTGTAGAAGTAGCGGCTGTTCTCTCCCTTGAGGATCCAGTGGTTCTCGTCCGGGAATACTACCAGCTTGCTCGGCGTATTCAAACGCTGCTGCGCCGCGAAGTTCATCAGCGCGTTGTTGACCGGCACACGGTAATCGAGTTCGCCCACCGTGATCAGGATCGGCGTCTTGAAGCCGGTGCCCTTGGCATGGTTCCCGCCCTGCATGATCGGGCTTTGCTCGCGCCATACCGGCAGGTCGCTCCAGACCGGGCCGCCGCCGTTCACTTCGCGGCCGTAGATGCTGTCGCTGGTACCCCACTGCATGACCAGGTCCATCTCGCCGGCGTGCGACACGATAGCCTTGTAGCGCGTGGTGGTGGCCTGCAGCCAGTTGGCCAGGTGGCCGCCGTAGCTGGCGCCGCCGGCTGCCAGCTTGCTGCCGTCGATGAACGGGTACTTCCTGATCGCCTCGTCCACCGCCCAGTTGATCTCGTCGCCCGGGCCTTTCAGCGGGTCGTGCTGGATGGAGCGGGCGAATTCCTCGCCATAGCCGGTGGAGCCCTTGTAGTCGGTCAGCAGCACCACATAGCCTGGCTTGGCCAGCAGGTGGTAGTTCCAGCGCAGTACGAACTGGTCGCGCCACATATTTGCCGCGCCGCCGTGGATCACGGCGAACAGCGGATACTTCTTGTTCGGGTCGAAGCCGGCCGGCTTCACGATCATATTGTGGATCTGGCGGCCGTCCGGGGTCTTGAACCAGAAGTGCTCGGGCGCCTGCCAGTCGATGGCGGCAGCCTTGTCCACGTTGAAGGAAGTCAGGCGCTTGGGCACGCCGTTGAAGGAGTAGATCTCCGGCGGGTTGACGGCCGATTCCCATACGCCCACCAGCGCTTTGCCGCCGGCGTTCAGGGAGTTGATGGCGCCGTTCGGCAGCGATGGCTCTTCGCGCTTGTCGCCGCCGCTGTAGTTCATCGAATACACCTTCTCCAGGCCGGCGTGCTCGAAGGAGTAGTACACGCGCTTGCCGTCGGCCGGCAGGGCGATGCGCGAGATCGAGCGGTCCAGGTCCTGCGTCAGGATCTTCGGCTGCGCGCTAGTGAAGGGCCAGGCGAAGCTGGCCACGCGGGTCAGGTCGTACACCTTGTTCGGCGCTTCTTCTTCGGTCAGGGCGAACAGGGTTTTGCCGTCCGGGGCGAAGCGCAGGTCGTGGTAGCTGCGGCCGTCCCTGGTCAGCTGGGTTGGCTCGCCGCCGGCCAGCGGCACGCTGTAGATCTGCGTGAAGGTGGAGGCGCGCGCGGCTTCGTGGCGGTTGGTGGAGACGGCGAACACCACGCCTTTGCCGTCCGGCGTCCAGACCGCGTTCAGCGACTGGCCGTCGTCGCCCTGGCTGCCGCCGAAGCCCGGCAGATCGGCCAGCTTGCTGCCGGCCAGGATGTCGCGCGGCTTGGCGTCCGGCTGCGCATCCATCACGAACAGGCGCACCTTCTTGTCGTCCAGCCACTTGTCGAAGAAGCGCGGCGGGAAGGATTCGTAGGCGCGCGCGGTGTATTTGCGGTCCTTGCGTTCCTTGGCGGATTTCTTTACCGCTTCCTCATCGGCGTTGCCCGGGTAGATTTCGCTGACGAACAGGATCTGCTTGCCGTCCGGGCTCCATTTCGGCACGCGCGCGCCCAAGGTCAGGCTGGTCATGCGCTGCGCTTCGCCGCCGCTGGCCACGTCCAGGCGATAGATCTGCGGCGCGTCGTCGCCTTCGCGCTTGGCAGTAAACAGCAGGAAGCGGCTGTCGGGCGACCAGGCATGGGCCGATTCGCCGCCCTTGCTGAAGGTCAGGCGGCGCGGCGCGCTGTCGTCGACCAGCGACTTGATCCAGATGTCGGACCACTGTTCCTTGCTGTCGTAGGCCGGGTCGGTGACCGAGAACACGGCCCATTTGCCGTCCGGGCTCGGTTGCGGGGCGCCGACGCGCTTCATCAGCCACACGTCTTCGTGTGTGATGGCGCGCTTGGCCGGTTCGACGGCTGCGGCCTGGGCCAGGGTGGCGCTGATGCCCAGGATCAGCAGGGAGGTAAGCTTGGGCAGGAAGGTAGTTGCATTCATTGCACTGGCTTCGTTGAGTCAATGGAACCGGTCATGGTGCGGAAACGGGGCGCCCCTGTCAACGTGCTGTTACTTGCCTGTTACAAAGCGCGCGCGTGGTAGACTCGCGCCCCATGAATGCCATCCTCGCCCTCAAGCTGTTCCTCGTTCCCTCCCTGATTTATGCCGTAACGCTGGCTGGGCGGCGCTGGGGACCGGGCGTGGCGGGATGGTTGTCCGCCTTCCCTGTGGTGGCCGGTCCCATCCTGCTGGCCATCGCGCTGGAGCAGGGCGCGGCGTTCGCCGCGGCGGCGGCGGAGGGCACCCTGATGGCGGTGCTGGCCATTATCGTATTCAGCCTGTCCTATGCCTGGGCATCGGCGCGCTGGAACGTGGCGCGCGCCATGCCGGCCGCCCTGGCCGCGTGGGGGCTGGCCGTGGCAGGACTGCAGGCGGTGCGCCCGGCGCTGCCGCTGGCGGCCTTGCTGGTGGTCGCCGCGCTGCTGCTGGCGCCGCGCCTGTTCCCCTCATTGCCCGCCGCAGCGGCGGCGCCTGGCGCGCAGCCGCTGCCTGCGGCGCGCGCGCGCTTCGGCGGCGACCTGCCGTGGCGCATGCTGGCGGGCGCGCTGCTGGTGATGTCGGTGAGCGCGGCGGCGGCCGGGCTGGGGCCGCGCCTGAGCGGCTTCCTGGCCATGTTCCCGGTGATGGGCACGGTGCTGGTCGGCTTCACGCATGTGCAGTCGGGCCGCGCCAGCGCGGTGCAGCTGCTGCGCGGCACCATGCTGGGCTATTTCGCTTTCGCCGCCTTCTGCCTGTCCATCGCCTTGCTGCTGCGCGCGCAGCCGGTGCCGGTATCGTTCGGCGCCGCCTTTGTGTTCGCGCTGACTATCCAGCTGCTGGCGAAAGCCGCATCGTCAAAGCGCCCGGCGCCATGACGAAGCCGTGGTATTCGGCGCTGTCGCCTTCCACCGCCACCAGGTCGAATCGTCCCAGCATGCAGGCCATTGCCACCTTGATCTCCAGCAGCGACAGGTAGCGCCCCGGGCACAGGCGCGGGCCGGCGCCGAACGGCATGGCCAACTGGCGCGCCGGGCCGCCATCGAGCCAGCGCTGCGGGTCGAACGCCGCCGCATTGCGCAGTTTTGCTTCCGACACGCTGTCGTGGCGCAGCACGCACCAGACGATGCTGTCCTGCGGCAGCTGCACATCGCCCACCACGCAATCGCGGTTGGCCTGCAGCGGGATGAAGGGCGCGGGCGGTTTCAGGCGCATCGCCTCGTGTGCGCAGGCGTCGATGTACTCCAGCTGGTCCATCTGCTCGATGGTGAAAGCCGCCGCATCGGGCGCCACGCGCCGCACTTCCTCCTGCGCGCGGCGCAGCGCATCCGGATGGCGCGCCAGCAGCCAGGCCAGCCAGGCCAGCGCGCTGGACGTGGTGTCTTCGCCCGCCAGCAGCATGGTGCTGACATTGCCCACCACAGCGCCGTGGTCGATGCCGCTGCCTTCCTGGTCGGCGGCCGCCAGCATGGCTTCCAGCATATTCTGCGGGTGCGCCGCGCGCGCAGGCTCGTCGCGCATGCGCTGCCGCGCCTTGGCGATAAAGCCGTCGGTGGCCGCGCGCAAGGCTGCCACGGCCGCTTCCAGGCGGTGGTCGAACGGCAGCTTGACGTAGCGCCAGTACGGCACCGGCAGCAGCGAGCGGCGCGCCGTGCCTTCCATGATCAGCTCCAGCTGCTGCTGCACCACGTCGTCGCCGTGCTCGATGGTGTTGACTTCCTCGCCGAAGGCCAGGCCCGCCACCACGTCCACCGTAAAGCGCTTCAGGTCCGCGTTCAGGGCGATAGGGCGGCCCGCGCGCGCCGCTTGTTCCCAGCGCGCCTGCAGCCGCGCGCCGACGCGCGCCAGCAAGGGGAAGTAGGCCTTGATGGCGTGCGGCGCGAAGGCCTGCATCACCATCTTGCGCTGGTTGCGCCAGGCCGCGCCTTCGGCCAGGAAGACGCCGCGCTCGCCGCCCATCTCATCGGACACCTGCGCCGTCACGTCGGGCCGGCGGAAGCCGTCCGGGCGGTCGCGCAGGATGCCGCTGACCAGGGCGGCATCGGCCACCACCAGCGCCTGCTGGCGGCCTACGCGAAGGCGGAACAAGGGGCCGAAGCGGTGCACCATCGCCTCCACGTCGGCGTGCACCTTTTTCGGCCGCAGCTGCAGCGCGTTGCCAAGGAAGGGCAGGCCGGCGGGGCCGGGCAGGTTGGCGAGCTGGCGCAGGGCGCCGTTGTGCGGGGTGGTTGTCGTATCCATCAGCCCAGTATGCGCCGCCTCCGCCGCCCGGTCTTGAACATTTGCGACATCGCGCTACAATGCTGCGCATGTTGCCAGTAAGTCAATTCATCGTGCCGCGCCTGTCGCTCGCTTCCTGCGTGCGCGGCATTGTCGTGCGCAGCACGCTGGGCTGCGCGCTGCCGCCGGCACAGCGCCTGAACCGCTACCCGGCCACGCCGTTCCCTACCTTGTTCCTGCAGTTGGCCGGCGAGTCGAGCATGGCGGAACCGTTCGACCCGCAGCTGGTCTGCCCGGCCGGCGGCGTGCTGCTGTCGGGCGCCCGGGCGCGCCCCACGGCCACCGGCAATCCCGGACCGGCGCACTTCATGATGGTGCTGTTTTTCCCCGATGCGCTGCATAGCCTGACGGGCATCGACATGAACAGCATCGTCGACCAGTTCCTGCCGCTGGAGGGACTGCTGGACGCGCCATGGCAGGAGCTGGGCGCGCGCATGGTGGCCGCACCCGACGACACGGCGCGCGTGGCGCTGGTGGAGGATTTCCTGGAGCCGCGCTGGCGTGCGGCCCGTCCGGGCGGCGCTTTCGACGGCGTGGTGGGGGACTGGGTGCATCGCCTCGGCGCGCAGGCCGCTGCGGCCGGCATTGGCCGCAGCGCGCGCATGGTGGAGCGCCGCATCCGCGAATGGGCCGGGCAGCCGCTGCGCCGGCTGCGGCGCACTTATCGCGCCGAGCAATCGTTCATCGCGGCGCGCGACGCCGCCTTGAAAGGCAAGGTGTCGCTGGGCGACGTGGCGCAGATGGGCGGCTACGCCGACCAGGCGCACATGAGCCGCGAAGCGCGCGAGATCAGCGGCCTGAGTCCGGGCGAAATCCTGCGCCGCGCGCAGGACGACGAGACTTACTGGATTTACCGCATCTGGAGCTAGCCCGCTAGCGCGGCAGGTCGTAATCGTAGTCGGCCAGGATGCGGCGGTACGTGCCGTCGGCCTTCATCGATTCCAGCGCCGCCTTCCAGCGCGCCAGTTCGGCCGGCGGCACGTCGGGCGAGGCGGCCAGGTGGATCTCGGCGCGCCGCAGCACCGCCCCGCGCCGCAAGGCCGACACCGGCAGGTTCTCCGAAGCCTGGGCGCGTTTGATGCTGTTCCACACGCCGACCCAGGCGCTGATGCGGCCCACCGCCAGTTTGCGCGCATTCAGCCTTTCCTCCGCCACCGCCTCCAGCCGGTGCAGGCCCGCGCGCTCGGCAATATCGAAGCCCATGCCGCCGCGCAGGCCACCCACCGGTTGTTCGCGTACCGCGCCGACCGAGCTGATGTCCACGCCCGAGTCCTGGCGCGCCACCAGTACCACATCGTCTTCCAGCAACTTAATATGCCATTGGAAAAAGGCCTCGCGGCTGTCGTTGCGGCCCAGCGGCAGCAGCACCATGGGGCCGGCGCGCGCCGTCTCGATGGAGCGCGCCTGCGGCATCAGGTCGATCGGCCGCTGGTAGCCGACTCGGCGCGCCATCTCGGCCACCAGCACGCAACTGACGCCGCTGACGCCGCCGGCGGCGCTGCTTTTGGCCTCGCAGAAGCCGGGGATCATGCCCGCGACGATGCGCAGCACCTGCGCCTGGGCCGGCAATGCCAGGCACAGCGCCAGCAGCAGGATGAAGCGGCAGGAGGCAGCCATGCGTGGCTCCGGCTGGACAGTGGTTTGCTCCAGTGTGCGCCGGGCTGCCAGCCGCGTCAAGGCGCTATAATCGCTGCGACATGACAGATTTTGACGACGACGAACAGCTGATCCACGAGCTGGGCCTGGCGGCCCGCGGCATCCAGCTGGCAAAGCAGGAAGGCCGGGTATTCCTGCGCTTTACCGGCAGCGTGCAGCTGGACGGGCTGCACATCCCCTACGACCTGGTACCGCAGCAAGGCGTGCTGGCCAAGCCCTCCAAGTGGCGCAAGCTGGAACGCGACGGGCGCGCCGCACTGTTGCTGGAACGCGGCAGCGCGGCGGCGCAATCGGCCCTGCACGCCGACGTGGAAGCGTTCGCCGCCGAGCTGCGCGAGGAGTGCGACGACTACGGCATGAAGCCGATGGACTTCCTGCACGCGCTGGAAGACATGCAGTCGTCCGAGCCGGCCGGCGTGGTGTTCGACCGCATCCGCCAGCGCCTGGAACACGCGGTGGAGCGCCACCGCGAAGAGCGTCACGCCGAACGCACGCGCCAGAGCATCAACCTGGCTGAATACCCCGACACCTTTGAGGTGGCGCGCCGCCTGCCGCGCAAATTCATCGCCTACCTCGGCCCCACCAATTCCGGCAAGACGCACAAGGCGATGGAGGCGCTGGCCAAGGCGCGCAGCGGCGTCTACCTGGCGCCCCTGCGCCTGCTGGCGCTGGAGAATTACGAGCGCCTGCAGGCGGCCGATCCCGACCTGAAGGTGAGCCTGGTCACCGGCGAGGAGCGCCGCATCGAGGAGGGCGCCACCCACGTTGCCAGCACGGTGGAAATGCTGGACACCCGCACCCCGGTCGAGGTGGCGGTGATCGACGAGATCCAGATGCTGTCCGACCGCGACCGCGGCGCCGCCTGGACCGCCGCCGTGTGCGGCGCGCCGGCGCGCACCGTGTACCTGGTGGGCGCGGCGGAAGCGCGGCGCGCGGTGGAGGCGCTGGCGGAGCGGCTGGAATGCGAGCTTGAAGTGCATATCCTCAAGCGCAAGGCGCCGCTGTCGATGGAGCCGTCCGCCGTGCGCAAGCTCAAGGCGCTGCGCAAGGGCGATGCCGTGATCGCCTTCTCGCGCCGCGAAGTGCTGATGTGGCGCGACATGGTGACCGAGGCCGGGCTGTCGGTGGCGACCGTGTACGGCAACCTGTCGCCCGAAGTGCGGCGCGCCCAGGCGCAGCGCTTCCGCGACGGCCAGGCCGACGTGGTGGTGGGCACCGACGCCATCGCCATGGGCCTGAACCTGCCGATCCAGCGCGTGGTGATGACCACCACCGTCAAGTACAACGGCTACGAGGAAGAGGAAATCCCGGCTGCCCTGGCGCGCCAGATCGCCGGCCGGGCAGGGCGCTACGGCGTGCACGAGGAAGGCCACGTGGCGGGCTACGACGACGAGACGCACAACGTGATGCGTTCCCTGCTCAAGGAAAAGCTGCCGCCGCTGAAGGCCACCGGCTTCGCCGTGGCGCCGACGCTGGAGCACCTGCACCGCATCGCCGCCGTCACCGGCGAGGATTCGCTGGCACGGCTGCTGAAGCGCTTTGTGCACAATATCGACGTGCCGGACGGCTTCTTCTTCCCGCGCATCACCGAAGAGCAGTTCGAACGCGCCGAGTGGCTCGACACCCTGCCGCTGTCGGTGGCCGACAAGTTCACCCTGTCGCTGGTGCCGGTATCGTCGAACATCGTGTCGCTGCAGAAGGCCTGGGAGCACTGGTGCGTGTCGCTCTCGCGCCAGCGCGTGACGCGCCTGCACCCCGAGCAAAACCCTCTGCACTGGATGAATTTGCAGGAGGCCGAAGACGCCTGCCGCCTCTACTCGGCCTATGCCTGGCTGGGCTACCGCGTACCGGACTACTTCCCCGACGTGGCGCAGGCGCTGGAGCTGTCGCGCTCCGCCTCGGCCCGCGTCGACGCCATCCTGCAGGACCAGAACAGCGCCAACCGCCGCCGCCAGCAAGGCGGCTTCGGGCGGCGCAACGGAAGGCGCTAGCGCGCCGCCTGTTCGCCGTCGGCGGCCTGGCCTTCCGCAGGCATGCCGTTGGCGCACCCGTCGCCGAAGCGCACCAGCACCCGCAGGCCGCGCCCCGCGTCGCCGTCATGCAGGGTGATGCTTGCGCCATTGCGCTGCGCCGCCCGCTCCGCAATCGCCAGACCAAGCCCGCTGCCGGCCACCAGCTGGCCGGGAATCCGGTAGAAGCGCTCAAACACGCGCGTCCGCAGTTCCGGCGCAATGCCGGGACCCTGGTCGCACACCGCCAGCTCCGGACCCATCCCCGAGCGCGCGCGCAGCGACACCATGACGCGCCCGCCGTCCGGCGAATACTTCACCGCATTGCCGACCAGATTGTCCAGCAGCGCCACAATGCTCTCCCGGTGCAGCGGCATGACGCAGGCGGGCGGCGCCTCCAGTTCCAGCTCGATCGCGCGCTGCATCGCCAGCGGCGCCGCCTGCGCCAGGCGCTCGCGCAGCAAGCGCACCAGGTCGAGCGGCTGGTTGCCGCCATCGCCCGCATCATTGCGCGCCCGTTCCAGCGCTAGCAGCTGATGCACGGTATGCGTGGCGCGCGCCACGCCATGGCGCAAACCTTGGTCGGCCTCCTGCAGGCGCGCCGGATTGTCGCGATGGTTCAGCAGCAGGTGCGCATTGGCCTGGATCACCGAAAGCGGCGTTTTCAACTCATGCGCCGCGTCGGTCAGGAATTCCTTGTCGCGTTCAACGCGCTCGGTTAGCCGCTGCATCAGGCGGTTGACCGAAGCCGCCAGCGGCGACAGCTCGCGATAGCCGGACGGCGGCAGCGGCTGCAGGTCGCTGCCGGAGCGCTGCTCGATGGCGGCGACCATATCCTGCAATGGCCGCAAGCCGCGCCGCACGATCAGCCAGGCCGGCAGCAGCAGGAAGGGCAGGCTGTACACCAGCGGCGCCAGGTAGTACGCCGCGCCGGACCCGGTCAGCAGCCAGCTGGTGTCATGCATCGCATCGCGCCGCACGACCACTCCGCTGGCGGTGTCGCGCTCCGTAGCGACGGACCAGTTGCGCCCCAGCGCCGGGCTGTCCGGCCCCGGCAGGGCCAGCCCCGCCGGCAGCCCGCCCTCCGACTGGTAAATGCGTTCGCCGTGCAACCACACCTGCAGCATGGTCGGCTTGGGCCAGTAATCGACCTCGCGCAGCATTTCGCTGCGCAGCGTTTCCACCTGCCGCGCCACGCGCGCCGCTTCGGCCCGGTCGTGCGCTACCGAGCGCAGGTTGAGCAGGATCTGGCGCGCCCAGCCACGGTTTTCCGCCGCGGTATGGCGCGCATGCAGCACGGTCGCCTCGTACACCGCCAGGCCCACCACGCCCAGCCAGATGGCCAGCATCACCACCAGGAAGCCGCCCAGCAGGCGGCGGAACAATGAGCGCTGCGCGATCATGATGCGATCATGTAGCCGACGCCGCGCACCGTCCGTACGCGCTGCTCGCCGATCTTCTTGCGCAGGTTGGACATATGGACATCCAGCGACTGGCTGTCGCTGCCGGCCAGCGCCCGGTCCTCCAGTTCGCCGCGCGTCACCACGCGGTCGGGCGACTGCATCAACGCCAGCAGCAGCGCGTACTCGGTGGGCGACAGCCCAACGGCTTCGCCGCCGCAGCTGATGGTCTTGCGCCTTTCGTCCAGCGTCAGTGCGCCGCAGCTCCACACGCCGCTAGCGGCGGACGGGCCGTGCGTGCGCCGCAGCACTGCCCGCAGGCGCGCCAGCAGCTCCGCCATGTCGAACGGCTTGACCAGGTAGTCGTCGGCGCCGGTCGCAAAGCCCGCCAGGCGATCCTCCAGCGCGTCGCGCGCAGTGATCAGCACGACCGGCACCTGGTCGCCCCCGCCGCGCAGTTCGCCCAGCAGCGCCATGCCGTCGCCGTCCGGCAGGCCAAGGTCCAGTACCGCGGCCGCAAACGCGTCCGGCGCCAGCAGGCGGCGCGCATCGGCCGCCATGCGCACCCAGACGGCGTCGAAGCCGTCATCCAGCAGGACCGCTTGCAGCGCCCGCCCCAGCTCAAGATCGTCTTCTACGAGGAGGATTTTCATGGCGACAGAGTGTAGCAGCACCGCGCCGCGAGGTCCTTTAGGAAGCCTGAAGGTTGCCGCGCACATGCCTCGCTAGAATCGCCGCATTCATCAAGGAGACTTCCAATGCGACTACATCACCTCTTGTTCCTGCTGGCGCTGCTGCTGCCGGTGGCGCGTAACGCTGGCGCGGCTGCGCCGCCAAAGCTGGAGCACACGATCGAGCTGCGCGCCCAGACCGTGTCCAGCCCGGTCATCGCGCAGGGAAAGCTGTACATCGGCGCCGAAGACGGCAATCTGTACGCCTTCGACATGGCCACGCGCAAACTGGCCTGGCTGTACCATGCCGGCGCCGGCGTCGCCTCCACGCCCGCCGTGGCCGATGGCCTGGTGTATGCCATGGCGCGCGACGGCCGCCTGCACGCAGTCGATGCGCGGAGCGGCGTGAAGCGCTGGGACTTCGCCCGCCGCGCCGCGTCGATGCGCGACCCGTGGGACTTCTGGCTCTCCTCGCCGGCGGTGGCCGCTGGCCGCGTCTACGTCGGCAGCCCGGACCAGAACATGTACGCGCTGGATGCCGCGACCGGCGCCGTGCTGTGGGCCTACAAGAGCGGCGGCATGATCCACGCGCCGCCGGCGGTGGCCGGCAATGCCCTGGTGTTCGGCAGCTGGGACGGCGCCGTGTACGCGCTCGATGCCGCGAGCGGCAAACAGCTGTGGCGCCACCAGTCGCAGCCCACAGCAGACTATATGATCGGCGTGCAGGCTGCGCCGCTGATCGAAGGCGACACGGTCTATATCGGCACGCGCGACGCATGGTTCTACGCGCTGGACCTGGCCAGCGGCAAAGTGAAATGGCGCTACAACGGCAAGGGTTCCTGGTTCATTTCCGGCGCCGTGGCCGACGCAGGCCGAATTTACGTCGGCACGTCCGACACCAACCTGCTGGTTGCGCTCGACAAGCAGAGCGGCCAGCCAGTGTTCGAGCATGACAGCAAGGTCTGGACCTACGCCAAGCCGGTGCTTGTTGGCGGCATGGTGATCGGCGCCAGCATGCGCGGCGAGCTGTTTGCGCTCGATGCGGCCAGCGGCAAACCGCAATGGTCATGGCGCACGCCGGAGAGCCAGGCCGACGCATTCGGACTGCTCGACAAGGCCAGCGGAAAGTTCGACAGCAAACGCATGTTCGAAGGCCCGCACTCCGTGGCGACCTCGATCGAACATGTGAAGCGCCTTGGCGCCTTCATTTCCAGCCCCGTGTGGCATGAAGGCCAGCTGGTGGCCGTCACTGCGGATGGACGCATCCTGTTCTTCCGCTAGTGCACAGCGCGGCTACCGCGCATCTGTCAGTTGCACGTGGCTTCGGCGTGACTGTGCTGGTGTTTGACGACGCCGGCGGAGGTGTTATCGGCAACTCGCTTGGCCAGGACTAATTCATCGCCAGCATACCGCTTCGGACGTGGCAGCGGCAGGCGCTGGGCACTCACCACGTGCACTTGGCGTCGATCTGCTGGCGCTCACGTCTGACGACACAGGCAGACGTGCCGTCGTCAATTCGCCTCGCCAACACAATCTCACCGGCAGCGCCGTAGCGGCAAACAAACCATTTGCCGTTGGGCGCTGGGCCGGCCAGTTCGAGCCAACTGTCGGTTGATCCATGACGCGTAATCTGGGTTTTGCCAGGCTTGAGGAAGGCTCTGCTCTCCGGTGGCCCAAGCATGGGTTCCGCGGAGTGCAGGCGTGTCGCGTCCAGTACAGATGCTGTCCAACCATCTTGTGCCGCGACCTGGATGGAAGACGCTGCAAGGGTAGGCGGACATTCCATCTTGTGCTGGGAAGGCGCCGCATGGCAAAGTCCCGCAGCGCAAAGCAAGGCCACCGTTGGCGTAGATGACAGGTTCATATGGCGCTCATTCAATTATCTGGTAGGCGTCCGCGTTGTTGCTGGCGTCGGGCCAACTGCCGTCCTTCTTCTGTTTCAAACGTCGTGCAGTGATGAATCTTGACGAGATTGTGGGTTTTTTGTTCTCGCCGGGTGGCCTGTCGTCGCGCCACTGGTCCATGACCCAGAATCCGTTTACGCCGTGGCGCAAAAACAATGCGGCGTGATTGCCGCCAGACTTGCTTTGATAGCCGCCGTTGACGAACGTGGCGATGGCTGTGCCAATCCGTATGTTGTTGTTCCCCAGTACGGGCGCACCCGCCTTCCAGCTCCGGTGGTGAGGGGCTCCGGCGTAAGCCTGGACCAATGCGACGCACTGCGTGGATCCGACCTTTGCTTTACCTTCGAGATCCGCAACTTGCGAGTAGATATATTGCATGACTGCCTCCCTCGAGTGGAAACGGAGGTTCATTGTCATGCGGCGGCCACAGGGCTGTTTTGCGCGCGATCAAATGTTACGTTGCAGGGGCGGCGGAAAACAAAAAAGCCTCATCCGAAGATGAGGCTTTCCTGTTTCATTCTGGTAGGCCGTGCGGGGCTCGAACCTGCGACCAACGGATTAAAAGTCCGCTGCTCTACCAACTGAGCTAACGACCCGAAAGAGGCCGTATTATATACAAGGTTCCTTGCGTTTGCCAAGTGGGTTTTTACATCACCCCATGGCCGTGACTTTGAGGACCTCCTCCGCCGTGGTCACGCCATCGAGCACCTTGAGCGCGCCGGCGATGCGCAGCGGCTTCATGCCCTCGGCCACCGCCTGCTTGCGCAGGGCGTTGATGTCGGTTTCCTCCTCCACCAGGGAGTTGAAGGCTTCGCTGGTGGTGAGCAGCTCGTAGATGCCGGTGCGGCCGCGGTAGCCGGTCTGGCGGCATTCCGGGCAGCCCACCGGGCGGTAGATCTGCTCCGGCTTGGGGATGTCCCAGCCGCTGGTCAGGCCGTGCCAGATATCGTCGGCGATCTCGCCGCCGGCTTCCTTGCATTCGGCGCACAGGGTACGCACCAGGCGCTGCGCCATGATGCCGATCAGCGTCGCCTCCAGCATGTAGTAGGGCACGCCCAGCTCCAGCAGGCGCATCACGGCGGACGGCGCGTCGTTGGTGTGCAGGGTGGACAGCACCAGGTGGCCGGTCAGCGCCGCCTGGATCGCCATTTCCGCCGTCTCCAGGTCGCGGATCTCGCCGACCATGATGATGTCCGGGTCCTGGCGCATCAGCGCGCGCACGCCGTCGGCGAAAGTCAGGTCGATGCCGGGCTGCACCTGCATCTGGTTGAAGGACGCCTCGACCATCTCGATCGGGTCTTCCACCGTGCAGACGTTGACCTCCGGCGTCGCCAGCGCCTTCAGCGTGGTGTACAGGGTGGTGGTCTTGCCGGAGCCGGTCGGGCCGGTCACCAGGATGATGCCGTGCGGGCGGTTGGTCAGCGCATCCCAGCGCTGCGCATCCTGCGGCGGGAAGCCCAGTTCCGGCAGCGTTTTCACCACTACGTCCGGGTCGAAGATACGCATCACCAGCTTCTCGCCGAAGGCGGTCGGCAGGGTGGACAGGCGCAGCTCGATTTCCTGGCCGCCGGCGGTGCGGGTCTTGATGCGGCCGTCCTGCGGGCGGCGCTTCTCGATCACGTCCATGCGGCCGAGCAGCTTGATGCGCGCCGTCATGGCGATCATCACCACCGCCGGCACCTGGTACACCTGGTGCAGCACGCCGTCGATACGGAAGCGGATGGTGCCCAGGTCGCGCTTGGGCTCCAGGTGGATATCCGAAGCGCGCTGCTCGAAGGCGTACTGCCACAGCCAGTCCACGATGTTGACCACGTGCTGGTCGTTGGCATCGACCGCCTTGTTGGTCTTGCCCATCTCGACCAGTTGCTCGAAGTTGTTGCGCAGCGCCACATCCTGGCCGGTGTTCTTGTTGGCGATCTTGATCGACTTGGCCAGCGAGAAGAACTGCGAGGTGTACTGCGAGATATCGAGCGGGTTGGAGATGACGCGCTTGATCACGCGGCGCGCCACCTTGGCGATTTCCGCCTCCCACTCCAGGGCGAAAGGATCTGCGGTGGCCACGATCAGCGTATCGGGCGTGATTTCCACCGGCAGGATATTGAAGCGCGCCGCATAGCTGGCCGACATCACGTCCGCCACCTTGGTGAAGTCGATCTTCAGCGGATCGATGCGGTAGAAGGGCAGCTTGGAGCGCTGCGCCACCCACTCGGTCAGCGCATCCAGCGTGAGCAGCTTGCCGCTCTTGACCGAAATCAGCTTGCAGTGCGCCACAGCGCTGAGCGGATGCATGGAGCCCGGCGTGTTGCGCATGATGCCCTGGGCCTGCGCGTAATGGGCTTTGACTTCGGCCTTCTCGACCATTCCATCAGCCAGCAGCCAGGTGAAGATAACTTGAAGATCGAGTGCTTTTGCCATGTTCGACCTTATGCGAGTGCGGCTTTCAAGCCCTTGACCCAGGACTTGGCGGGCAACTTGGTGTCGGCCACGATCTGGGCGGCGCGCTCGGCCAGCGCGGCCAGGTCGATCTCGCGGCGCGTCTTGATGGCGATCGCCACCACGTTCCCGTCATGCACCTGCGGCAGCGAGACCACCTGCGCGAAGGCGAACTTCATCGCCTTCAGGTTCTTGGCGTAGCTTGGATGGTCGCCGAACAGGTTGATGGTCATGATGCCATCGTCCGCCAGGCAGGCGGCGCAGGCCTGGTAGAACTCGGGCGTATCGAGCACTGGGCCGCGCGCGGTGGCGTCGTACAGGTCCACCTGCAGCGCATCGAGGGTGCCATGGTGGTCCGGGTTGGTGACGTAATCCATCGCATCCATTTCGACCACGTTCAGGCGGCCGTCGTTCTCCGGCAGCTTGAACATGGAATAGCAGATGCTGATCACCGACGGGTTCAGCTCCACCGCGGTGACGCGCGCCTCGGGGAAGGTCTTGTAGCAGAACTTGGTCAGCGCACCGGTGCCAAGGCCCAGCTGCGCGACATGGCGCGGCGCCGTGTTCCACAGCATCCAGGCCATCATCTGCTGGGCATACTCCAGCTCCGGCCAGTCCGGCTTACGGATACGCATGGCACCCTGCACCCATTCGGTGCCGAAATGCAGGTAGCGCACCCCGTCCAGTTCCGACAAGGTCACAGGCGCGAACTTCGGCTTGCGGGTAGCGGGGCGCGAAGACTCTTCTTTTTCGATGGATTTACGTTTAATCAGCATAGCCGCATTATCCTTGCTTCCCAGCAAGCGCACAAACGAAAAAATGGGGACGTACCCTATTTTCCGCGCAGCGGAAAATAGGGTACGTCCCCATTTTTCTAGAAACTTTAGTTGTGCATCGGTTCTACCGAGACGCGCAGGCGGATGCGCTGGCCGGGGTCGTAGCTCATGAAGTTGGTGTAGATGCGGCCGCGGTAGTCGTATTCGACGTTGTAGCCGGTGGTGCGGGTTTCATAGGCGTCGACCATGCGGCATTGCTTGACGGCCTGTTCCTGCACGGCGCCGGGCTGCACGTTGGCGTTGGCGCTGCGGTCGCCGATCACGGCGCCGGCAATGGCGCCGGCGGCGGTGGCGGCGGTCTTGCCGCTGCCGGAACCGACCTGGCTGCCGACCACGGCGCCCAGCACGCCGCCCAGGATGGCGCCGCCAGGGCTACGCTCGGCCGGCTGCTGCACCTGCACGTACTCGGTGCGGCACTCCTGGCGCGGGCGGTTGACTTGCTCGGTCACCGGGGTGACGCGGGTGACGCGGCCGTAATCTTCGAAATCGGTGGCCTGCGCCAGCGGCAGGGCACCCAGGCTCAGCGCGGCGAAAATCAATTTAGTTTTGGCATTCATTTTGTTTACCTCGTTTTCTATTTCGGCAGTTCGCTTGGTTAAATGGGAATTGCACGACTTAATAGTAACGCCGGCGCCTGTATCCTTGTGGGAAGTAAGGCAACAAAATGTAACCCCATGCTTTTGGGTTAATATGGTAAGTTTTTAACAAAACTTGCGTTAGGACTCACTTTCGGGTTGATTCATAGAGTACAACACGTTACCCTTATGGCGTGGAATCAGATTGACAGGGAGAAACGAAAGCTCCGGCCCCGGCGCATTGACCCGCCTGTGGCTTGTATTTGATAGGTCGATTTGAGGGAAAGATGAGTTTGTTGATAACTGTGCCGCCTAATTTAGTCCAGTCTATTCGCGCGTTTCGCGTGGCGGAGCTGCAGGACGAGGCAGCGCGCCTGGGGCAGCACTTCTTATATGCGCATTGCAATGCCGGCCTGACCAAGCAGCAAGTCCTGGGCATTATTGGCGAGTCTTTCCACATCCCTAAGCCGCACGCGAAGAATTTCGATGCCCTGCGCGAGACCCTGACCGAAACCATGGCCAAGGCCGGTGAGCAGCCGGGCTTCCTGATCGTGCTGGAGCAGTTGCCAAATACGCAAAAGTTCGACCGCGAGGCGCGCGAGTGCCTGCTGGATGTGTTCCGTGATGCGGCCGATTACTGGGCCGAAAAGAAAGTCCCGTTCCGCGTCTTCTACTCCTTCGAGTAGTTTTTCCTCCCCACTTGCATACTCTGCTGCGACGCAGCATAATGTCGCGTTGGCTCGCCTGAGCAGGTACAATGGCGGCCATGAAAAACATCGTCATCCTCATTTCCGGACGCGGAAGCAATATGGAAGCGGTGGTCCGTGCAGCCCAGGCCGAACAATGGCCAGCGCGCATTGCCGCCGTCATCAGCAATAAGGCGGACGCCAAGGGCCTGGAATTTGCGGCCCGGCACGGCATCCCGACCGCCGTAGTCAGCAACAAGGATTACCCGAGCCGCGAAGCATTCGATGCTGCGCTGCAGGAAGTCATTGACGGCTTTAACCCCGACCTGGTGGTGCTGGCCGGTTTCATGCGCATTTTGACGCCGGGTTTCGTGCAGCATTACGAAAACCGCATGCTGAACATCCACCCATCGCTGCTGCCGCTGTTCCCAGGACTGCATACGCACGAGCAGGCACTGGCCGCCGGCGAAACCACGCATGGCGCCACGGTGCACTTCGTGACCGCCGAGCTGGACCATGGCCCGCTGGTGGACCAGGTCTCGGTCCCGGTCCTGCCGGGCGACACAGCCGATGTGCTGGCGGCCCGCGTGCTCGAGCAGGAATGGATCATGTACCCGCGCGCTATCCGCTGGTTCATTGAAGGCCGCATCAAGGTCGAGGATGGCAAGGTCGTTATTGACCGCAACTAAATCAGAAAGAACATCATGCGTTTGCCACCATACGTCCTCACCAACGCCGAAAACGTGCTGCGTGAAATCATGCGCTTCACCGCGCCGGCCGACACCGTCCTGTCGCACTTCTTCAAATCGCACCCGAAGCTGGGCGGCCGCGAGCGCGGCGCCATTGCCGAGGCGGTCTATGCCGTGCTGCGTAACAAAGCCTTCTTCACCGACCGCGCCGAAGCTGGCGCTGGCGGCGCCACCATGCGCCGCCTGGTGCTGCTGGGCATGGCCGATGCCGTCGGTTTCGACGCCCTGCCGGGCCTGAGCGAAGACGAAGCAGAATGGCTCAAGCGCCAGCTGGAAATCGACCGCTCGCTGCTGCACAAATCGATGCGCGCCAATATGCCGAAGTGGCTGTTCGACAAGCTGGTCGCCCAATATGGCGAAGACGAAACCCTGGTACTGGCCGATGCGCTGAACACCCCAGCGCCGCTGGACCTGCGCGTCAACGCCATGAAGACCGGCCGTGACGAAGTAATCGCCGAACTGGCGACCGCCCCGATCGCCGCCGAGCCGACTCCGTACGCCCCGCTCGGCCTGCGCCTGAAGAAAAAACCGGCACTGCAGAACCTGCCGCTGTTCAAATCCGGCGCGATTGAAGTGCAGGACGAAGGCAGCCAGCTGCTGGCCCAGATCCTCGGCGCCAAGCGCGGCGAGATGGTGGTCGACTTCTGCGCCGGCGCCGGCGGCAAGACGCTGGCGCTGGGCGCGCAGATGCGCAACACCGGCCGCCTGTACGCGTTCGACGTGTCCGAAAAGCGTTTGAGCAAGCTGAAACCGCGCCTGGCGCGTTCCGGCCTGTCGAATGTGCACCCGGTCGCCATCGCCCACGAGAAAGATGCCAAGGTCAAGCGCCTGGCCGGCAAGATCGACCGCGTGCTGGTGGACGCGCCATGCTCCGGCATGGGCACGCTGCGCCGCAACCCGGACGTGAAATGGCGCCAGCCGGAAAGCGCGATCGCCGAGATGCATGAAAAGCAGGTCTCGATCCTGGACGGCGCCGCGCGCCTGGTGAAAGGCGGCGGCCGCCTGGTGTACGCCACCTGCTCGCTGCTGGAGGAAGAGAACGACGCGGTGGCCAAGCAGTTCATTGAAACCCACCCGGACTTCGAGCTGGTCCCAATGAGCAAAGTGTTGGCCGAACAAAAGATCGCCAACCTCGAGATGGGCGACTACCTGAAGCTGCTGCCGCACAAGCACCAGACGGACGGCTTCTTCGCCGCCGTATTCGAGCGCAAGCCGATGGCCAAGTCCGCCAAGGCCGACGCCGACGAAGAGTAAACCCGCAAATGTCCACCTTGGGGTCAGGAAGAAAAGTGGACATTTTCCTGGGAAATGTCCACTTTTCTTCCTGACCCCGAAGTGGACATTTAATGGAGGAAATGAATGCCGTTGGCGAATTTGCTGGATGATTTGTTGGGGGATCTGCGCGATCCGGGTCTGATGTGGCAGGTGGGGGCGATTGCGCTTTCCATCTTGCTGGGCTGGACGCTGTCGCGCTTCCTGCGCCGTAACG
Source organism: Pseudoduganella sp. (assembly GCF_041914865.1). Taxonomy (NCBI): domain Bacteria; kingdom Pseudomonadati; phylum Pseudomonadota; class Betaproteobacteria; order Burkholderiales; family Oxalobacteraceae; genus Pseudoduganella; species Pseudoduganella sp. Next base: position 26,788 of record NZ_JAYSCO010000005.1, read on the forward strand.
TGGAGTCGCGCGAGCCGCATAACGGGGTGGCGCGCTTTGGTGTGGAGAGCTTCGGCCGCGTGGTCGGACCACTGGCGATCCTGGTGCTGCTGTGGATTTCGCAGAAGGTCCTGGGCCGCTGGCATCACACCAACCTGATCAGCATTGCGCTGCCCATCTTCAGCTCGCTGGCGGTGATCCGCTTCGGCTTCTACCTGCTGCGCCGGGTGTTTGTGCGCGGCGGCGTGGTGGGCGAGGGCATGCTCACTTTCGAAAAAGTGTTCCAGCTGCTGGTGTGGCTGGCCTTTGTGCTCTACATCACGGGCATGTACCGCGACATTTTCGCCTTCCTGGACGATACGCTGGTGCCATTGGGTAAGCACAAGGTGTCGATCGCGGCCATCCTGCAGGCGGCCGTGTCGGTCGTGGTGCTGCTGTTGCTGGCCATGTGGGCCGGTGCGGCGCTGGAAGAGCGTTTGATGAACATGTCGTCAATGCATTCCAGCCTGCGCGTGGTGATGGCGCGCATGGGCCGCGCGGTGCTGATCCTGGTGGCGGTGCTGGCCAGCCTGTCGCTGGTGGGTATCGACCTGACCGTGCTGTCGGTGTTCGGCGGTGCGCTGGGTGTCGGTCTCGGTCTGGGCTTGCAGAAGATCGCGAGCAACTATGTGTCGGGCTTTATCATCCTGCTCGATCGCAGCCTGACCATCGGTAACGTGATCACGGTCGACAAATACAGCGGCCAGGTGACCCAGATCAACACGCGCTACACCGTGCTGCAAGGCACGGATGGCGTGGAGGCGATCGTGCCGAACGAGATGCTGGTGTCGGGCGCAGTGCTGAACTCTTCGCTGTCGAACAAGGCGGTGGTGCTGACCACGCGCGTGACCGTGGGCTACGAGTGTGATGTGGACTTCGTGCTGAAGCTGCTGGAAGACGCGGCCCTGAGCGTGGAGCGTGTGCTGAAGGACAAGCCGCCGTCGGGCGCGCTGCAGGCCTTCGGCGCCGATGGCCTGGAGCTGGCCGTGTCGTTCTGGATCAACGATCCGGAAAATGGCCGCGGCGGCGTGACCTCCGATGTCAATCGCGCAATCTGGAAGGCTTTGAAAGAAAACGGTATAACTGTACCGTTCCCGCAACGCGAGGTGCGTGTGCTTGGCTCTGGGCCAGCCGCGGTCGCCTAAAAAATAGTCAGTTCCTCGGGGAAAACCTTCCTCTCATCACCTATGAATGCGCGTACAATGACGCCATTCGAGGTATTCATTTGGAGTTGTAATGGATTTAAGTGCAGTTCTTGATTTCTTCAGCAACGGCGTGACCGGCCTGGGCGTGTGGGGCACGGTGGCGGCGACGCTGATCCTGACCCATATCACCATCGCCAGCGTGACGATCTTCCTGCATCGCCACCAGGCGCACCGTGCATTGGACCTGCACGCGATCCCGTCGCACTTCTTCCGCTTCTGGCTGTGGCTGACCACCGGCCAGGTGACCAAGGAGTGGGCGGCCATCCACCGCAAGCACCACGCCAAGTGCGATACCGAGGAAGATCCGCACAGCCCGGTCACCAAGGGTATCAAGACCGTGTTCTGGCAAGGCGCCGAGCTGTACCGCGCTGAATCGAAGAACAAGGAAACCATGGAGAAGTACGGCCATGGCACGCCGGACGACTGGATCGAGCGCAACCTGTACTCGCGCTTCTCGTGGCAGGGCGTGGCGCTGATGCTGATCATCGACGTCATCCTGTTCGGCGCCAAGGGTATTACCGTGTGGGCGGTGCAGATGCTGTGGATTCCCGTGACTGCCGCCGGCATCATCAACGGTATCGGCCACTACTGGGGCTACCGCAACTACGACTGCTCCGATGCTGCCACCAACATCATCCCTTGGGGCATCATCATCGGCGGCGAAGAGCTGCACAACAACCACCACACCTACGCGACCTCGGCCAAGCTGTCGTCCAAGTGGTATGAGTTCGATATCGGCTGGGGCTATATCCGCGCCATGGAAATCGTCGGCCTGGCCAAAGTGAAGAAGATGCCGCCGAAGCCGAAGTTCGATACCGCCAAGGTGAAGGCTGACTTCGAAACGCTGCAGTCCGTGATCGCCAACCGCTACGATGTGATGGCCAAGTACGCCAAGTCGGTCAAGTTGGCCTGGAAGGAAGAGCTGGAGCACCTGAAGGACAAGGCCAAGCTGGAATCGCGTTTCCTGAAGTCGTCGCGCAAGCTGCTGCAGCGCGAGCCGGGCAAGCTGGAAGCGCCGCAGAAGCAGCAGCTGATCGAGCTGTTCCAGCACTCCAAGGCGCTGGAAACCATGCACAATATGCGCGCGGAACTGAGCGTGCTGTGGGAGCGTTCGCACTTCAGCCGCGATGAGCTGGTGCAGAAGCTGCAAGACTGGTGCGAGCGCGCGGAAGCGTCGGGCATCAAGTCGCTGCAGGAGTTCTCCCTGCGCCTGCGCAGCTACGCGTAAGCGCAGGCGCTGCCCGGTCCAAACGGCCCTGCGGGGCCGTTTTCTTTTTTGAGCCGCTGGCGCGCTGCGGTTCGGGTGACGGCAGTGCCGCGCCGATCATTGCAGGCGGTACACCGCGTACGGCGGCCTTTCTTTGCGGTAGCCCGGCCCGCACCAGAAGTCGCGCTGGATGAAGTCCGAGATCCAATCCTTGCCATCGAATCCGGCGATGTGGCCCGCCGGGTTGCCGCCCTTGTAGGGCTGCAGGACGACGATGTCACCGGACTGAAAAGGAAAAGCGTCCGGATCCTTCACCGGGATTTCGCGATAGCCTAACAGGCACAATCTTTCACCCCAGTTTCTTGCCAGCGCAGGGTAGGGCGGCTGGATATCCGCCCCTGCTTCTTGCAGCGCCTGCCGTACCCATCGCGCACATTTCCCTGCGCCGAAACCGCCCACCGCATGCCCCCGCAGGTGTTTGGTGAACCTGTCGATATCGATAGCCATGGCCGCCTCCCCCAAACTTTTGATTCCAGTGTTGCGCCATGCCGCTGCTTCGGCTTTGAGGCGGCGCAAAGGCGCTCGGCGCACCATTGCCTTAACAGCAATCCTTTCCGCCGCGCGCTCCGCCAAATCGTGTTGGCGTGACTTCTAAGTTGGGAGTATTCTGTTTCCATGAATAAATATTTCTTCAGCTTTACGCTCGCCATGCTGCTGGCGGGCGGCGCCCAGGCCAAGACCTGGGAGGTCAAGCCGGACGGATTGGGGCCGTACAAGGTCGGTGCGCGCTATGAAAACCTGGGCAGGACGTTTGGCGGCTTGGGCGCGGAAACGCTCAGTGCCGACAAGTCGTGCCGCGTCGCGCCCTCCAGGCGCTATCCCCACCTGCGGGTGACTTTCGTGCGCAAGGTGGTGGCACGGGTCGATGTGGCTGCGGGCTACCGCACCGACCGCGGCGTGGCGGTGGGCGATCCATTGGCCAAGCTGCAGCGCGTGTATGGCGAGGCGGTGCGGCCGCATCCGCAGAATGCAGACTGGCTGATGGCCGATACGGGCGACCGCGAATTGTCCATCCGCTATGTCATGCGCGGGGGCAGGGTGGCGGCCATCCACGCCGGCAAGCGGGCGCAGTTGCAGACGCTGGCAGGCTGCCAATAAAAAAACCGCCCGGAAGGGCGGTTTTTTGTTCGAACCGAAGATCGATTACTTGATCTTGGTTTCCTTGTACATCACGTGCTTACGTGCTTTAGGATCGAACTTCATGATTTCCATTTTGGAAGGCATGGTGCGCTTGTTTTTGGTCGTGGTGTAGAAGTGACCAGTACCAGCGGTCGATTCCAGCTTGATCTTGTCGCGGCCAGTTTTTGCCATGATTCAGCTCCCTATTAAACTTTCTCGCCACGCGCACGCATGTCGGCCAGGACGGCGTCGATGCCGACCTTGTCGATTACGCGCAGACCGGCGTTAGACAGACGCAGGGAGACCCAGCGGTTTTCAGATTCAACAAAAATACGGCGGTTCTGCAGGTTTGGCAGGAAACGACGCTTGGTTTTGTTGTTTGCGTGGGAAACGTTGTTGCCGACCATCGGCTTCTTCCCAGTAACTTGGCAAACACGTGCCATGGCACACTCCTTGAATTACTTCCGAAATTGGAAAAACAAGAGTATATGGAAATTTCCCAAGATTTTCAAGCACTTGCGAAAAACAATTGTGTCATGTGCGATTGGCGAAATTTAACATTTGGCGGAGCCAGGTTTTGGCCCCGCCAAACGCGGTTTACACCTTGATATCTTCGCCGCGCGTGCGCCACAGCGAGTAGGCGATACCGGACATGATCAGCACCGCGGTCACCGCCAGCGACAGGGTGGCCGGGACCTTGCCACCGAACACAAAGTCGCCCAGGAAGATTTTGGAGCCGATGAATACCAGCACCGCCGCCAGCGAGTACTTCAGGTAGGTAAAGCGCTTCACCATTGCCGCCAGGGCGAAATAGAGGGCGCGCAGACCCAGCACAGCGAAGATGTTCGAGGTGTAGACGATGAACGGGTCACTGGTGATCGCGAAGATCGCCGGCACGCTGTCCACGGCAAACACCACGTCGGTCACTTCCACCATGCACAGCGCCAGGAACAGCGGGGTTGCATACAGCAGCGGCTTGCCGGCCGCATCCGGCTGGCGCACCAGGAAGGCGTTGCCGTGCAGCTTGTCCGTCACCCGCATGTGGCGCTTGAGCCAGGACAGGATGGCGTTGTCGCGCATATCGTCGTCGCCGGATTTCACAAAGAACATGCGGATACCGGTCAGCACCAGGAAGGCGCCGAAGATATACAGCGTCCAGTAATAGCTGGCCACCAGGGCCGAGCCGGCGCCGATCATGATGCCGCGCGTCACAATCACACCGACAATGCCCCAGAACAGCACACGGTGCTGGTAGGCGGCCGGGATGGCCAGCGTCGAGAAGATCAGCGAGATCACAAAGATATTATCCAGCGACAGGCTCTTCTCGATCAGGAAGCCGGTGTAAAAATGCAAACCTTTTTCGCCGCCGAACTCATACCACACCCACAGGCCGAACAGCAGGCCGGCCGAGAGGTAAAGCGCCGACAGTTTGAGGCTTTCGCGCACGCCAATCACATGGTCGTCGCGGTTCAGGATGCCCAGGTCGAGCACCAGCAGTACGGTTACTGCGGCGAGGAACACCAGCCAGGTCCAGGCTGGTGCGCCGAGCCAGAGGGCGGATAGCCATTCCATTTCTCAGTCCTTTCAGTGGATCACATGGGTCCAGCGGCGTGCAGCGCGGCGCACCAGGACGGTTTCGCGGCTGTCGAGCATGCCGTCGGCATAGACGATGTCGAGCATGGCCTTGAGCAGGCACATTTGCAGCACCGGGTCCTGGATCTCGGCCAGCACTTCGTCCAGCAGGGCGGGGTTGATCTCCACCAGGCCTGCGTTACGGTTGGGCACCGCCAGCAGCAAGTCTTCGCACAGCTCGCGCATGGTGCAGTCGAAGGTGTCGGCGTCCACCCCAACTTGCTCCAGGAAGGGGGCATTGCGCAGGGCGCTCAGCTCGGACGGGCTGACGTGGCCGTCGACAATCATGGTCAAGGCCAGGATGCGCGACATTGCTTGCGGCCCGTCGATGACATAGCTCTTCATTGCAGTTCTCCTCGGTTGAAAGTCCTTTCACTGTAATGGCGGGGTATCCTAAAGTAAAATCAATTAAACTCTGATAATCATCAACTTTTTCTGAGGTATTGCTTGATTAACTACAAGCACCTGCTGTATTTCCATGCGGTGGCCACGCAGGGGACGGTGGCCAAGGCAGCGCAGCAGCTGCACGTGTCGGCGCAGGCCATCAGCATGCAGCTGCAGCTGCTGGAAGAGCAGGTGGGCGAGGAGCTGCTGCAGAAGCAGGGGCGCCTGCTGCACCTGACCGAGGCGGGCAAGACGGTGCTGCATTACGCCAGCCGCATCTTCGACCTGGGCAACGAGCTGGAGCAGGTGGTGCGGCGCGGCGTGCTGGCGGGGCAGGAGACGCTGCGCGTCGGTATTTGCGACATCATCCCGAAGGCGATGGCGTTCCGCCTGCTCCAGCCGGCGCGCGCAGCGGGCATTGCCATGCACCTGATCTGCCGCGAGGGACGTTTTGAGGACCTTCTGCTGGACCTGGGCGCGCACCGCCTGGACCTGGTCGTGTCCGACCGCGCCTTGCCGCCGGGTGGGGCGGTGCGGGGGCACAGCCGCCTGCTGGGCACGAGCGGGCTGGCCGTGCTCGGCCACCCGGACCTGTGCCGCGCCTGGCCGGGCGAATTCCCTGCCAGCCTGCGCCTGGCGCCCTTCCTCTTGCCCGGCTCGGAGGCGACCGTGCGCAGCCAGCTTGACGCCTGGTTCGATGCGCACGATTTGCGCCCCATCGTGATGGGCGAGTTCGACGATGGCGCGTTGCTGAAGTCTTTTGCCCGCGCCGGCGACGGCTTTATCGTGGCGCCGCAGGTGCTGGTGCGCGAAGTGTGCGCCGAATACGGCTTGCAGCAGGCTGGAACGATCGATTCGGTGGTGGAGCAGTTTTATGCCGTGTCGGTGGAGCGCGCCTACGGCCACCCGGCGGTGCGCCGCATCCTGGATGGTGCGGCGGCGATTTTCGGCGGGGCTGCCGCCTGAGTCAGATCTGGCCGTGCTCGGCGAAGGAGTGCACCTGGTGCCCGGCCACCACGAAGTGGTCGAGGATGCGGATGTCGACCAGGGCCAGCGCCTGCACCAGCGCCCGCGTCAGCAGCACGTCCGATTCGCTGGGCGCGGGCGAGCCGGAAGGGTGGTTGTGCGCCAGCATGACGGCGGCGGCATTGCGCGCCAGCGCCTCGCGCACCACTTCGCGCGGGTAGACGCTGGTGTGGGTCAGCGTGCCGCGGAACAGTTCGCAGGCTTCAATCAGGCGGTTTTTCACGTCCAGGAACAGGACGTGGAAGGACTCGTAGGGCTGGCCAGCAAGCGACAGGCGCAGGAAATCCTTCACCGCGTGCGGCGAGGACAGTTCTTCGCCGCTGGCGATTTCCTCCGCGATGGCGCGCCGCGCCAGTTCGACAACGGCCTGCAGCTGGGCGTATTTGGCCGCGCCCAGGCCGGGCATGGCGGTGAAATCGGCGCGGCTGGCGTGGATCAGCGTGCGCAGGGAGCCGAAGCGGCCCAGCAGGTCGGTGGCCAGTGCCACCGCATCCTTGCCCGGTATGCCGACGCGCAGGAAGATGGCCAGCAATTCGGCGTCGGACAGGGCTTGCGGCCCGGCTTTCAACAATCGTTCGCGCGGCCGCAACTGCTCTGGCCAGTCGGAAATACCCATGGTCGCCTCCCTTCCAAGGTGCGTCATCCATTATCGGATGCCGCACGGGAGGCGGGTTTGCGTTGCCTCAGTGTTTGCGCTGGGGCGCAGGCCTTACTTCACGGTCCAGGTATCGAGTTCGGACATCAGGTCGTCGAGGGCGCTGAGCGAGGCCTGTGCCGCCAGCTCGTTGGCGCCGCCGGAAGTGCGGCAGTTGGTGTCGGTGATGACCGAATTGCGGGTATTCACCTGCAGGGTTGTGGTACCGCGCTTGCGCAGCGAGACGATGGCATGACCCACGCACATATTGCTCAAGGTATAGGCGTTGAACTGTACGACGATCTGGTGGTCCTTGTTAAATTTCTTGCAGTACTGCTCAGGAACATGGGCGCCGATCTTGTCTTCCATCCTGCTGCGGATCGCATTGTCGCCGTAGGTGTGCCAGGAGAACGTGCAGGCACTGGCGTTCATGGCGGCGAGGGTCAGGGCGGCGCCCAGCAAATATTTGCGCAAAATATTCTCCAGAAGTAACAAAGATTATTGACAGGAAACATTATAGCATATTTGTCAAGCTTGCCGCCCTACGCGGCTTGGCCGCGATCATGCGCCTTGGCTTACAATAGAGGATTGTCTGTTTACGCAAGCCTGCCATGTCTAACGTCGTCACCGCTTCGGCCTACCTCACCCTGCAATACCGCCTTGCCTCCATGGATGGCGTCAATATCGTCTCCACTTTTGAAGGCAATCCAGCTACGCTGATGCTGGGCCAGGGCCAGCTGGCGCCCAACCTGGAAGCGCTGCTGATCGGCCTGCCGGAAGGTACGCACAAGGTGTTCGAACTGGCGCCGGGCGAGGCCTTCGGCCCGCGCAACCCGGACCTGATCCAGGCCGTGTCGCGTGCGACCCTGGAGGAAAACTCGGATCCGGAAAACGAATACAAGGTCGGCGACCTGGTCGACTTCAATGCGCCGAACGGCGGCCGTTTCGCCGGCGTGCTGCGCGAACTGCGCGACGATGTCGCCATCTTCGACTTCAACCATCCGCTGGCCGGCCAGCCGGTCAAGTTTGAAGTGAACATCATCTCTGTGCTGTAAACCGCCATGGAAAAAGAAATCCTCCTCGCCCAGCCGCGCGGCTTTTGCGCCGGTGTGGACCGCGCCATCGAAATCGTCGAGCGCGCGCTGCAGCAGTTCGGCGCGCCGATCTATGTGCGCCACGAAATCGTGCACAACGCCTATGTGGTGGCCGACCTGCGCGCCAAGGGCGCCATCTTCATCGAAGAACTGGACGATGTCCCGGCCGGCAATACCCTGGTGTTCTCGGCCCACGGCGTCTCCAAAGCCGTGCGCGCGGAAGCCGAGGCGCGCGGCCTGTCGATCTTCGACGCTACTTGCCCATTGGTGACCAAGGTGCACGTGGAAGTGGCCAAGATGCGTAAGCAGGGCTGCGAGATCATCATGATCGGCCACGACGGCCACCCGGAAGTCGAAGGCACCATGGGCCAGACGGAAGAGGGCATGTACCTGGTTGAAACGGTGGAGGATGTGGCCAGCCTGCAGGTGCAAAACCCGGACCAGCTGGCCTATGTGTCGCAAACGACGCTTTCCGTGGATGATACGGCACAAATCATCGAAGCCCTTAAGGCAAAATACCCGAATATTATTGAGCCGAAAAAAGGCGACATTTGCTACGCCACCACCAACCGCCAGGAAGCTGTGAAATTCATGGCGCCGCAGGTGGAAGTGGTGATCGTGGTCGGTTCGCCGAACAGCTCGAATTCCAACCGCCTGCGCGAAGTGGCGGAGAAGAAGGGCACCCCGGCGTATATGGTGGACAACGCGGCGCAGATCGATCCGGCCTGGCTGGAAGGCAAGCTGCGCGTGGGTGTCACCGCCGGTGCTTCGGCGCCGGAAGTGCTGGTGGAAGCGGTCATCAACCGCCTGAAGGAACTGGGCGCGAAGAGCGTGCGCACCCTGGACGGCGTGGAGGAGGCGGTGACTTTCCCCCTGCCAAAAGGCCTTGATGGCGGCAAAAACAACAGCGCCCAGTGATTTGGGGCGGATCGGGAAAAATTTAATTTAGAATATTGCGGATTTTCCACGATTAGTTTTTCGGAAACCTCGCTATCATGGCGAACGCTTCCAAACGGCGGCACCACGAGGGAAACTTCGGGTGCCGTTTTTATTAGTTATTAAGGGCATACTCGATGGATACTTTTATCCAACAAATTCTGAACGGCCTGGTGCTGGGTAGTATGTATGCGCTGGTCGCCCTCGGTTATACGATGGTGTACGGCGTGCTGAACCTGATCAACTTCGCCCACGGCGACGTGCTGATGATCGGCGCGATGATCGGACTCTCCATCCTGAATTTGCTGGGCGTGTATGCGCCTGATATGCCGGGATACCTGAAACTCGGTATCGCCATCCTCGGCGCCATCCCTGCCTGCATGCTGGTGAACGTGATCATCGAGCGCGTCGCCTACCGCCGCCTGCGCAATGCGCCGCGCCTGGCGCCGCTGATTACCGCCATCGGCGTGTCCTACCTGCTGCAAACCTTCGCCATGATGATCTGGGGCCGCAACCCGCTGCCGTTCCCGCAGCTGCTGTCGTCCGACCCGATCATGATCGGTGGCGCGGTCATCACCACCACCCAGGTGCTGCTGCTGGTGCTGGCCGCCGTGTCGATGTTCGGCCTGGTCATGCTGGTGGAGCGCACCCGCATGGGCCGCGCCATGCGCGCCGTGGCCGAGAACCCGCGCGTCGCCGGCCTGATGGGCGTGGACTCCAACAAGATCATCGTCGCCACCTTCGCCATCGGCGCCGCGCTGGCGGCCGTGGCGGGCGTGATGTGGGGCGCGAACTACGCCTCGATCCAGTTCGCCATGGGCTTTATGCCGGGCCTGAAAGCCTTCTGCGCCGCGGTGCTGGGCGGTATCGGCAATATTTACGGCGCCATGATCGGCGGTATCGTGCTGGGCATTATCGAAGCGCTGGGCGCCGGCTATATCGGCGAACTGACCGGCGGCTTCCTGGGCTCGCACTACCAGGACATCTTCGCCTTCATCGTGCTGATCCTGGTGCTGACGGTGCGTCCGTCCGGCATCATGGGTGAACGCGTGGCCGACCGCGCCTGACAGGGACTGTGACTATGCTGACTTTCGACGTACAAAAGAATCCAAAGCAGGCTTACACCAGCATGGCGCTGTTGCTGGCCGCGCTGATTATCTTCCCGTTCGCCGCCGCACCGTTCGGCAATTCGTGGGTGCGTATCGCCGACCTGGCGCTGCTCTATATCATGCTGGCGGTGGGCCTGAACATCGTGGTGGGCTTTGCCGGCCTGCTGGACCTGGGCTATATCGCGTTCTATGCGGTGGGCGCCTACATGACCGGCCTGCTGGCATCGCCGCAGTTCGCCACGGTGCTGGAATCGCTGATCAATATGCATCCGGCGTTCGGCGAGGCGCTGGCCGCCATGCTGGGCGAAGACATCCGCACCAACGGCATCCACCTTTCCGTGTGGGTGATCGTGCCGATGGCCGCTGCGCTGGCTGGTCTCTTTGGCGCGCTGTTGGGGGCGCCGACGCTCAAGCTGCGCGGCGACTACCTGGCCATCGTCACCCTGGGCTTCGGTGAAATCATCCGCATCTTCATGAACAACCTGAACGATCCGGTCAATATCACCAATGGCCCGCAGGGTATCAACCTGATCGACCCGATCCGCGTGTTCGGCGTCAACCTGGCTGGCGAAGCCGGCTCGCGCGCCACCGTGGTGGTGGGCGGCTTCTCCATGCCGTCGGTGAATGCCTACTACTTCCTGTTCCTGGTGCTGACCATCGCCACCGTGTTCATCACCTCGCGCCTGCAGCACTCGCGCCTGGGCCGCGCCTGGGTGGCGATCCGCGAAGACGAGATCGCGGCCAAGGCCATGGGCATCAACACCCGCAACGTGAAGCTGCTGGCGTTCTCCATGGGCGCTACTTTCGGCGGCGTGGCGGGCGCCATGTTCGCGTCCTTCCAGGGCTTCGTGTCGCCGGAATCGTTCTCGCTGACCGAGTCGATCGCCGTGCTGGCCATGGTGGTGCTGGGCGGTATCGGCCACATTCCCGGCGTGGTGCTGGGCGGCGCGCTGCTGGCGGCATTGCCGGAAATCCTGCGCCATGTGGTGGAACCGCTGCAGATGAAACTGTTCGGCAAAGTGCTGATCGAATCCGAAGTGCTGCGCCAGCTGCTGTACGGCCTGGCCATGGTGGTGATCATGCTGACCCGTCCTGCAGGCCTGTGGCCATCGCCCAAGCATGAAGACCGTCCGGACGCCGATTCGGACTCCAAAGGCCAGTCGTCCGGCGTCGTGGCAGCGTGAGGTTGAGTGAGATGAGCGAACAAGTAATCCTGAATATCGAAGGCGTCAACAAACGATTCGGCGGCCTGCAGGCGCTGACCGACGTGCGCATCAAGATCAACAAGGGCCAGATCTACGGCCTGATCGGCCCGAACGGCGCCGGCAAGACCACCTTCTTCAACGTGATCACCGGCTTGTACCAGCCGGACACCGGCACCTTTGAGCTGGCCGGCAAGCCGTATTCGCCGTCCGCGCCGCATGCGGTGGCGAAAGCCGGCATTGCGCGCACGTTCCAGAACATCCGCCTGTTCGGTGAGATGACCGCGCTGGAGAATGTGATGGTGGGCCGCCACGTGCGCTCGCACCAGGGCGTGTTCGGCGCGATCTTCCGCCACAAGGCGGCACGCGAGGAAGAAGCGGCGATCCGCAAGCGCGCGCAGGAATTGCTGGACTTTGTCGGCATCGGCCAGTTTGCCAGCCGCACGTCCAAGTACCTGTCGTATGGCGACCAGCGTCGCCTGGAAATCGCCCGCGCGCTGGCAACCGACCCGCAGCTGCTGGCGCTGGACGAACCGGCGGCAGGCATGAACGCGACCGAAAAGCTGGCGCTGCGCGAGCTGCTGGTGAAGATCAAGAACGAAGGCAAGACCGTGCTGCTGATCGAGCACGATGTGAAGCTGATGATGGGCCTGTGCGACCGTATCAGCGTGCTGGAATACGGCAAGCTGATCGCCGAAGGCCTGCCAGCCGAAATCCAAAGCAATAAAGCAGTGATTGAAGCCTATCTGGGAGGAGCGCACTGATGGGCGCCAATGTGTTGAAAGTATCGGGCCTGAAGGTCGCTTACGGCGGCATCAAGGCAGTCAAAGGCATCGACCTGGAAGTGAACGAAGGCGAACTGGTGACCCTGATCGGCGCCAACGGCGCCGGCAAGACCACCACGCTGAAAGCCATCACAGGCACCCTGCCGCCGTGCCGGGTGGAAGGCAGCGTGTCGTATATGGGCCAGTCGCTGAAAGGCACGCAGTCCTTCCACCTGGTGGAGAAAAAGCTGGCCATGGTGCCGGAAGGCCGTGGCGTGTTCACCCGCATGACCATCACCGAGAACCTGATGATGGGAGCGTATACCATGAACGACAAGGCCGCTATTGCAGCCGATATCGAAAAATGGTTCGGCGTCTTCCCGCGCCTGAAAGAGCGTGCCAACCAGCTGGCCGGCACCTTGTCCGGCGGCGAGCAGCAGATGCTGGCCATGGCCCGAGCGCTGATGTGCCACCCGCACCTGCTGCTGCTGGACGAGCCGTCGATGGGCCTGTCGCCGATCATGGTCGAGAAGATCTTCGAAGTGATCCGCGACGTGCACCAGCAGGGCATCACCATCCTGCTGGTGGAGCAGAATGCCAAGCTGGCACTGCAAGCCGCCAACCGCGGCTACGTGATGGAGTCCGGCGCGGTGACCATGACCGGCAATGCCGAGGACATGCTGCACGATCCACGCGTTAAAGCTGCTTACCTGGGCGAGTAAACCCGGCAAGGCGGGGTCAGACCCAAGGGTCAGACCCAAGCTGGATGGCCGTCCCGTCAGAACCCAGAGATGCAGGCGACGCTGCCGGGGTCAGACCCTTGGGTCTGACCCAGGTTTACCGGGTTTAAGCGAGCAGGGCAGCGAAGCGTTCAATATCGACGTTCCCACCGCTGATCAGCACCCCCACGCGCTTGCCGCGCAACTGATCCTTCATCCTGCGCGCCGCCGCAAAGCCCAGGCACCCGGTCGGCTCCACTACAATCTTCATACGCGAAGCAAAGAACCGCATCGCATCCACCAGCTCCGCATCGCTGACCGTCAGGACATCATCCACATGGCGCTGGATGATCGGAAAGGTGTGCGCACCCAGATGCTGCGTCTGCGCCCCATCCGCAATCGTCTTCGGCGTGTCGATATGCACGATCGAACCGCTGCGGAACGACTGCTGCCCATCATTGCCAGCCTCCGGCTCCACGCCATACAGCTTGCATTTCGGCGACAGCGCGCGCGTCGCCAGCGCCGAGCCACCCAGCAGACCGCCGCCGCCCAGGCAGACGAAGAAATAATCCAGTTCACCGACATCCTCGAACAGCTCCTTCGCCGCCGTGCCCTGGCCCGCGATCACGTCCGGATGGTCGTAGGGCGGAATCAAGGTCATGCCTTTTTCCTCCGCCAGCCTGCGGCCAATCGCTTCCCGGTCCTCCTTGTAGCGGTCATAGGTGACCACGTTGCCGCCGTATCCGCGCGTCGCGGCGACCTTCGAGGCCGGCGCGTCCTCCGGCATGACGATGGTGGCGGGGATGCCCATCAGCTTCGCCGACAGCGCAATCGCCTGCGCGTGGTTGCCCGACGAGAATGCCACCACACCCGCCTTGCGCTGCGCCTCGCTAAAGCGCGACAGCGCGTTGAAGGCGCCGCGGAACTTGAACGCGCCCATGCGCTGCAGGTTCTCGGCCTTGAAGAACAGCTCTGCGCCCAGTTCCTCGTTGGCGGTGCGGGAGGTCAGCACCGGCGTGCGGTGGGCATAGCCTTGAATGCGGCCGGCGGCCGCGACGACGTCTGCATAAGTTGGGATGGTCATAGTCTCTTTCCTTACCAGGGCCAGGGGATGTTCCGGCCGATGTTGTGGGCGAGGGCGCGCTCGTACAGCATACGCACCGTGGTCAGGTCCTGCAGGGCAATGCCCGTCATATCAAAAATCGTGATGTCGCCGGGGGCGCGTGCCGGCGGCGCGTCCAGCAGATCGCCCAGCTCGGCGGCAGGCAGCGCGGGCGCCCACTGCAGTTCGCCGATACGGCGCGCCTGCGGCAAGTCGTCGGCCCACACGCGGGCCCGCTCCAGCAAGCCGGATGGCAGCTCGCGCTTGCCCTGCGTGTCGGCGCCCACAGCATTGATATGCGTGCCGGCGCGCACGGCATCGGCGCTGAACAGGGCGGCGCGGCCGGGCGTGGCAGTGATGACGATGTCGGCCGCCGCGACGGCTGTATCGGCTGCCGCCGTATGCGGGCCGCCTGCCAGCGCTACCTCGCAGCGTGCGGCGAACTGCGCCTCGAATGCCGGCTCGCGGCGGCCGTCGGAGCTGACGTAGCGTACGCGCTTGAGCGAGGGCAGGGCGTGCAGCGCATATGCCGTATGGCCGCGCGCCTGCACGCCGGTGCCGAAGACGCACACCTGTTCGCTGTCGGGACGCGCCAGCAGTTGCAGGCCCAGCGCGCCGGCGGCGGCGGTGCGGGCGGTGGTGACGGCATTGCCGTCGGCGATGCAAATGGGGCGTCCGGTGCGCGGGTCGAGCAGCATGATGGTGGCCTGGTGCGCTTCGCCGCCGGCCTCGCGGTTGGCGGGCCAGAAGCCGGCGGCCTTGAAGCCGAGCAGCTCCTGTGCCGGCACATCGCCCGACTTGATGCCGAAGATGGCGCTGCCGGGCAGCTCCTCGCGCACCAGTGGGAATACGCGCGCCGCACGGGCGGCATGCAGCGCGAAGGCTTCAAGCACGGCGGCGCGTACATCGTCGGGCTGCAGCAGGGCGGCGACGGCGTCGCGGTCCAGCATCAGCAGGCGGGCGTCGTTATTTCGCATAGTTGTAGGCCGTGGCACGCGAGACGCCGAGGTGGGCGGCGATGGTTTCCATCGCGCGCCGCGTGTCCAGCAGACCCGCGTCGCCCAGCTCGCGCATCAGCGCGCGGCGGTCTTCTGCCTTCAGTGCGCGCGGCGTGGTGGAGAGGC
This sequence comes from Pseudoduganella sp., assembly GCF_041914865.1. Classification (NCBI taxonomy): domain Bacteria; kingdom Pseudomonadati; phylum Pseudomonadota; class Betaproteobacteria; order Burkholderiales; family Oxalobacteraceae; genus Pseudoduganella; species Pseudoduganella sp. Next base: position 42,123 of record NZ_JAYSCO010000005.1, read on the forward strand.
GGGCAGCGAATTGCTCGATGTGGGCGCGGATGGCATCGGCGCCGGCTGCGGGCGCCAGCGATTCCAGCACCGCTGCGGTGGGATCGACGTTGCTGAACTGGCCCAGCATCGCCTGCAGGCTGCGGAACAGGTTCAAGTCCACGTTCAGGCACAGGGCGGCGATGTATTGCTGGTTCCGGTCCTTGATGCCGATTGAGGTGCTTTTCGCGGGGCGGCCGTCAGGGAATGTGTTGGCGTAGTTGGCCAGCACCTGCGGGAAGGCCGGGTCGGCAATGCGTGCCAGGCCAAGCTCGGTCGCGGGATCGCCCACTTCGCGGCCCGACAGGTTGTTGTGGATCGCCAGCACGGCGTGGCTTGGGTCGAGCAGGTCATGCAGCACCACCTCGGTGAAGGGCGCCAGCGTGCGGCCGAGGCCGTCGGCCACGTGTTTCATTTGCTCCAGCAGGTGTTGCTGGTCCGGGGTGCGTATCGTCATTAAGACAGATTATCTCAACTTGGATTAAATGTCTAATTGCTTTTCCAGCTTGAGCGACGTCAAGGTCTGGCTCCGCTTGCTTGAATTGCAAACTTACTCCGTCCATACTGAAATATCAGGGAGGACGGCGAAATGGAAAACTCAACTGATGGAATTTTCGTCCAGCTAAGCGTTGCGCAACGAGAAGTACTGGAGCGATTTGCCGCCGACTTGGACATGCCGGTGAGTGACTTTCTCCGCTCGGCGGCGGAGTGTATGTATTTCTTCGACCGGAATGAGGTGATGAGGCGCCTGCTGAGTAAGTCCAATGTAGCGTCGGACGACGCTGAATGGCAGCGTTCAATGGAGGAGATTGATGCCTCACAGCAGCGCGTTCGCGAGATGCTAAGTAGCCATCCGGTGAAGTAATGGGACTCTTCGGCGGGCTTGCCAAGTCTGTCTACGCGGCGTTGAACGCGCCGCGGCGCTTGGACGCATTAAATCTGAGGGTTGCGGAGCAGCAGAAGACGATCACCTTACTTACCGAGCGCGTGATTCGACTTGAAGTCCTGGTCGGGAAAGGCCATGCAAGGCGTTGGGACGATTCAAACGATCCACCCGTCTGAACAAAAAAAGCCCCGGTCATGGCCGGGGCTCTGGAAGGACACCCGCTGAGAGGAAACCACGGATGCCGAGGAGACCTGCGTACAGCGTTGCTTCACGGCCGGCCACCGGGGCCGGCGGGTACTTCTGGATTACTGTTTCTTGGCAGCGTTGGTGGCGACCGTGGTGAACTGGTTCACAGCGGCGTTCACGTTCGCTTCGAAGGTTTCTGCGGCAGCCTTGGCGCTCTTGGTGAACTGCTCGTAACCGGCGTTGGCGTTGTTCAGGGCGGACTTGAACAGGGCAACGGCGCTTTCGCTGCCGGCTGGGGCGTTCTTGCTCACTTCGTCAACCAGGGAAATCACCTTGCGGTTGGTTTCCGCGATCTGGGTTTCGGCGGCCTTGCTGAATTCAGCGCCGGTGCCGGAAGCGATCGATGCCAGGTGACGGCCGTAAGCGATGGCTTTTTCGGCGGCTGGCTGGGCCTGGGCTGCGCTCAGGGTGAAGAATTCTTGCGGGTCCTTGGCGGCCAGCAGTTGCTTGGCGGCGACCGACGATTCTTCCAGCGAAGCCTTGGCAGCGGTGATGTTCAGGTCGACGAACTTCTCAACGCCTTCGAAGGCCTTGTTGGTCAGCGAAGAAAACAGTGCGAATTGGCTTTCGAAGTTTGCCTTGGTGGCATTAGAGAACTGCTCAGGAATCGCAAACATTGGACTCTCCAAAATTAAATTAGTCGTTGAAACTTGCTGCTTCTACAACGGAAAACAACATATTGTGCAACGCAACAAAGGCGATTATCCGGGTTCAGGAATCAAAGTCAAGCAGTTTTTGTGCGTTGCACAAAGGTATCAACTCCTTGTTGCATAAGGCTTTCTGGCCAGGTCGCTAAAAATAATTGCTGCCCGGAAGGATTTTCGTCCCAGTGCTAGAATCCACGGGATGCGCTCGCTCTTTTCCCCGATTCCCCTGTTCTTCGTTTTCCTGTGGAGTACCGGTTTCATCGTCGCCCGCTACGGCTTGCCGTACGCGCCGCCGCTGACTTTCCTTTTGTTGCGCTTTCTCGGCGTGCTGGCCATCCTCGGCCCGGCGCTATGGCTGCTGCGCGCGCCGTGGCCGAAAGGGAAGGTCGGGCATGTGGCGGTGGCGGGGCTGCTGCTGCAGGCCGGCTACCTGAGCGGGGTCTGGTGCGCGATCAAACTGGGCATGCCGGCCGGCCTGTCGGCGCTGATCGTCGGCATGCAGCCCATCCTGACCGCGCTGGCGGCGCCCTTGATCGGCGAGCGGGTCCGGCCACGCCAGTGGATTGGCCTTGGCTTCGGCCTGGCCGGCGTGGCCTTGGTCGTTTATGCGAAGATCACGCTGATTGGGCTCAGTTGGCAGGCGATCGCGCTGGCCGTGTTCGCGCTATGGTCGATCACGGCAGGCACGCTTTATCAAAAGCATTACTGCCCGCAGTTTGACTTGCGCACCGGCACGGTCATCCAGTTCGCCGCCTCGGTGGTGGCGGTGCTGCCCGTCGCCTGGCTGCTGGAGGACATGGGTTCGGTCCAATGGACGCCACAATTCCTCGGCGCCTGGGCCTGGTCTGTGCTCGCTCTGTCCATCGGTGCGATTTTCCTCCTCTTTGAGCTGATCCGTCGCAGCGATGCGACGCAGGTCACGAGCCTGCTCTACCTTACACCGCCGACCACGGCGCTCATGGCCTGGGCCATGTTCGGCGAAGTGCTGAACTGGATGGGCATTGCCGGTATGGCGCTGGCGGTGATTGGGGTACTATTTGTAGTTAAGCAACCTAACCAGGCAAAGCCATGATCCGTACCCCAGACCAGCAGGCCGTCGACGCGGCCATCACCTCGCGCCGTTCGATCCGCGCCTTCCTGCCCACCCCGGTGGCGCAGGAAGATATCGAAGCCATCCTGGAGGTGGCCGCACGGGCGCCGTCCGGCACCAATACCCAGCCCTGGAAGGTCTATGTGCTGACCGGCGCCATGAAAGAGGCGCTGTCCGCCAAAATCCTGGCGGCCTACGCCGATCCGGAGCAGAACAAACTGCATACCGAGGAATACGCCTATTACCCGCGCGAGTGGGTCTCCCCGTACATCGACCGCCGCCGCAAAGTAGGCTGGGACCTGTATGCGCTGCTGGGCCTGACGCGCGAGAACAAGGCTGGCATGGCGGCCCAGCACGGCCGCAATTTTTCATTCTTCGATGCGCCGGTCGGCATGATTTTCACTATCGACCGCATCATGGAGCAGGGCTCCTGGCTCGACTATGGCATGTTCCTGCAGAACATCATGGTGGCGGCGCGTGGCCGCGGCCTCGATACCTGCCCGCAGGCCGCCTTTACCCAGTACCACCGCATCATCAGTGAGGTGCTCGGCCTACCGGCCAGTGAAACTGTTGTATGCGGGATGTCGCTTGGCTTCGCTGATCGTGGCAGAATTGAAAACAGCCTGGTAACCGAACGCGAGCCGATTGCGAAATTTGTTAAATTTATGGAGTGAACAAGCTTTCGTTGTAGCCTCGCGTCACTATGGGAAATGTGTATTGTGGGACTGAAAACTTTGCGCTGAAAATCGCTTGCGCCGGAATCTGATTTTGCTACACTGCAACTGGCGATTCTGCTGATTCACTCCGGGGAATGACGAATGAACAAACTTGCTATCGGTCTGCTGGTGTCCTTGTTTTGCGCAACGGGGTCTATGGGTTCTGCGCAGGCGGCCACCAAGAAAGCAGGTATGCGCTATGCAGCGCCCGCGGCCAAGACCCAGGTGGTCAAGCGCGTCGTCAAGACTCGTGGCAAGAACAAGGTTGTGTACCAGCGCGTGACCAAGGTGGCCGATTTCGGCCGTCCTACCATGGGCGACCTGGCCGGCCTGAACCTGGTGCGCGATCCCCTCGATCTGAAATCCAATGTGGCCCTGGTGCTGGACCAGGCCAACTCCGAAGTCCTGTTTGAAAAGAACGCCGGCGTGGCATTGCCCATCGCCTCGATCACCAAGATGATGACCGGCCTGGTGGTGGTGGAATCCGGCCAGGACCTGGACGAGGTGCTGACCGTGACCGACGAAGACGTCGATCGCGAAAAATTCAGCTCCTCGCGCCTGAAAGTGGGCGACCGCCTGACCCGCCGCAATATGCTGCATATTGCCCTGATGAGTTCCGAGAACCGTGCCGCTTCCGCGTTGGGCCGCAACTATCCGGGTGGCCTGCCGGCCTTTGTCGCGGCCATGAATGCCAAGGCGCAGGAGCTGGGCATGAACGATACCCGCTATGTCGACTCGAGTGGCCTGTCGAAGATGAACGTGGCCAGCGCGCGCGACCTGGCCAAGCTGGTGCAGGCATCCTACGAGCACCCGATCCTGCGTGAGTTCTCGACCGATCCCAAAGCGGTAGTCGAAAACAATGGCCGTCCAGTGACCTTTGGCACCACCAATCGCCTGGTGGCGCCGAACTCGGGCTGGGAAATCGGCCTGCAGAAAACCGGCTTCATCAACGAAGCGGGCCGCTGCCTGATCATGCAAGCCATGGTGGAAGGGCGCGCCGTCATCATGGTGCTGCTCGATGCCAAAGGCGCTGCGGCCCGTGTGGCCGATGCCAACCGCATGAAGAAATGGCTGACGGCGCTCAAGCCGACCTTCGGCGACACCGTCAGCGGCGCCAGCTCGGGCGCCCAGGCTTATTCGGGAATGTAACCCAGGGTGGCGGAGATCTGGTTGGCGGTATTGACCAGGTCTTCCAGCCACTCCTCCTGCAGCCGGTCGGCCGGCGCGGAAATCGACAAGCCTGCCACCAGTTTGCCGGAATCGTCGCGGATGCCGGCCGCCATGCAGCGCACCCCCAGTTCCAGCTCTTCATTGTCGCGCGCATAGCCGCGCGCTCGCACCAGGCTCAGCTCGCGCTCCAGGCGGGCCAGGTCGGTGATCGAATTCTTGTTGTGGCCGGCCAGCCCGGTGCGGGTGGCGTAGGCGCGGATCGCCTTCGGCTCATCCACCGAGAGGAACAGCTTGCCGGTCGAGGTCAGGTGCAGCGGGCCGCGCGCGCCAATGGCGCGCACCACCTGCATGCCCGAGCGTTCCGAGTAGGCGCGGTCGATGTAGACGATTTCGTCGCCCTGGCGCACCGACAGGTTGATCGTCTGCTGCGTCTTTTTGTGCAGTGCACGCATGGAATCCAGCGCCGCTTCGCGCACCGACAGCCGGCTCTTCACCACGTTGCCCAGTTCCAGCAGGCGCATGCCGAGGCGGTAGGTGCCCGGTTCCACGCGGTCGACAAAGCGGGTCACCACCAGGTCGTTCAGGATGCGGTGCGCAGTGGAAGGGTGCAGGCCGGAGACCTTGGACAGCTCTTTCAGGGGAACCGGATCCGGGTATTTGGCCAGTGCGTCGAGCAGGGCCGTCATGCGGTCGATAACCTGGATGGTGGTCTTCGGTTCCTGCGGGGGCAGGGTTTCACTTTTCATGATGTGGTTGGTGCGGTGCGGTATAAGCAGACTTATTTATACCATGATGTGAAAAAAATGGGAATTCTGTCGCTATAATCCGTCACCATGGAACCTGTCAGTGAATTCAAAAGCAAAAGCGGCCTGAAGCGCATTTTCTCGGCCTTCTTCTACTCCATGGACGGCCTGAAAACGGCTATCCGTTCGGAGCACGCCTTCCGCCAGGAACTGGTGCTGTTCGTGGTCGGCAGCATTGCCGCGCTGCTGTTGCCCGTTTCTGCCTTCCAGAAACTGGTATTGATCGGCAGCATGGTCATCGTGCTGATCGTCGAACTGATCAACTCCGCCATCGAGGCCGTGGTGGACCGCGTCTCGCTGGAACGCCACCCCCTGTCCAAGAATGCCAAGGACTTTGGCAGTGCCGCGGTACTGCTGGCTTGCCTGCTGTCGGGCGCAGCGTGGGCGGTCGTCCTGTTCAACCGCTTCTTTTAATTACTTTCTTGTATAACGAACGAAGAAAGTATTCGTTCGTATTTATATAAGCGAAAGGTAATCTGGCGTCTCCAAACACAAAAGGGGAAACCAGATGCTGTCCAAGAAACTGATTGCCGCTGCCTTGTTCGCCACCGCTGCAGTGGCGCAGGCGGCCGACGTGAGCCTGCTCAACGTCTCTTACGACCCGACCCGCGAGCTGTACCAGGACGTCAACACCGCCTTCGCCAAGGAATGGAAGGCCAAGACGGGCGACAACGTGAAGATCAAGCAATCGCACGGCGGCTCGGGCAAGCAGGCGCGCGCCGTGATCGACGGCCTGGAAGCCGATGTGGTGACCCTGGCCCTGGCCTACGATATCGACGCCATCGCCGAGCGCGGCCTGCTGGCCAAGGACTGGCAGAAGCGCCTGGGCCATGACTCCGCCCCCTACAGCTCGACCATCGTCTTCCTGGTGCGCAAAGGCAACCCGAAAGCCATCAAGGACTGGGCCGACCTGGTCAAGCCAGGCGTGGCGGTGATTACCCCGAATCCGAAAACCTCGGGCGGTGCGCGCTGGAACCACCTGGCCGCATATGGCTACGCCTTGCGCCAGCCGGGCGGCAGCGACGCCAGCGCCAAGGAATACCTGAAGAAGCTGTACAAGAACGTGCCGGTGCTCGACTCCGGCGCGCGCGGCGCCACCACCACCTTCGTGGAACGCGGCATCGGCGACGTGCTGATCGCCTGGGAAAACGAAGCCCTGCTGGCGATCAAGGAACTCGGTCCGGACAAGGTGGAAATCGTGGCGCCGTCCGTCTCCATCCTGGCCGAGCCGCCAATCGCCATCGTAGACAAGGTGGTCGACAAGCGCGGCACGCGCAAGGTGGCCGAGGCTTACCTGCAGTTCCTGTACACCGACCAGGCGCAAGCGATCATTGCGCAGAACTACTACCGCCCGAGCGTGGAAAAGGAAGCCAGGAAGTATGCGGCCCAGTTCCCGAACGTGAAGCTGTTCAAGATCACCGATGTGGCCGGCGACTGGAGCACCGCGCAGAAGACGCACTTTGCTGACGGCGGCGTGTTCGACCAGATCTACCAGCCAGGCGCCAAGCTGGCCGGCCAATAATCAAGCAACGGAGGGTCCGATGGCGATCCAACAACTGAACCAATTCCGCGTACTGGTCGCCCCTGGCCTGCACAATAGCGGCCCGGACCACTGGCAGTCGCGCTGGCAGCGCCTGTACCCGCGTTTCGAGCGGGTCGAGCAGGAACGCTGGAGTGATCCGGTCCTGCTGCGCTGGGCAGATCGCCTGGATGAGGTACTGGACCAGGACCGCCGTCCGACCCTGATCGTTGCCCACAGTTTCGGCTGCCTCACCACAGCACTCAGCCTGTCACGTGCATCCTCCCCCCATGTGGCGGGTGTGTTGCTGGTGGGGCCTGCCGATCCCGACAAGTTCAAGGTCAGCGCCTTGCTGCCGCACGGCGAGCTGCCTTGCCCCTCGATCATGGTGGCCAGCACCAACGACCCGTGGATGACGGCGCAGCGCGCCGAACTGTGGGCGCGGCGCTGGGGCAGCGACTTCGTCAACGCCGGCGCACTGGGGCATATCAATGCCGAGTCCGGCCTGGGCGACTGGCGTTTCGGCCAGCGGCTGCTGCAAGTGCTGGCGCAGCGTGCCAGCTATATCAGCCTCGGCGAACGCTTCGCCGCGCCCAAGAAGGCGGCGCCTTCCTTCGCCCGCAGCGCCGCGCCCGCCAGCCTTCTAACGGTTTAGGAAATATGCCGGCCGCGAAAGGGGGAAGATCACCAGGCCCCTGGACTGGCTAGTGCAGATGTTTCTTGCAAGCGCCCCTCGGGGCGCTTTTTTTCTTGCAGCGCCGCTTTCAATGCCTCGGCTTTTTCAGGATAGGCTGATCCGGGCCAGGGCGGGCAGGGCGATGCCGCCGGCGTCAGCCGATAACCGTCGCGGCGGGGGCGGCGGCCTGGGGTCAGTGCAGGTGGCTTTGTTGCAGGCTTTCCGGGCGTCTTTTTTCTTTGAGCATTTCGCGCAGGGCCGCGATGTCATTGCGGGCGCAGACGATGCACTGGGGGTTGTTCTTGCCAGCGGGCGGGGCGAATTCGACGGCGGCCAGGATGCTGGCCTGGATCGACTTCAGCTTATCGTGGGCGGCCAGCGGCAGGCCGGCATCTTCGAAATCCGCCATCAGGTGTTTGGCGGTGCAATACACCGTGGCCTTCTCGAACTTGGTGTAGGCCTGCAGGGCCATCTCGGTCAGGTCGCACAGGCGGTCAGTCAGCAACAGAGCATCAGTCATCACTTCCTCCCTTCAATCGCTTGCAGACAATGTAGCACGCTTGGCATGCCGATACCAGCGCGTAGCATTTCCAGGAGGAAAGCATGCAAACCACTAAATATTATTCAATTAAACAACACTGACAGAAGAATAAACGGTTTCCCCCTTGGTAAGTTCAAATCGTGCGCGTTAGTATTTTTGCACCTGCAACGAATTGATTGGATTACCACATGAAGAACGCAGTACGTTTCAAACGCACCCTTATCGCCAGCGCTGTCCTGCTGGCCACTTCCCAGGTTTACGCACAAACGACTGCCTCCGCGCCGGCTGCCGAAGAGCAGCAGACCGTGGTTGTGCTGGGTTCCCGCTCAACCGCCAAGACCGCGCTCGATACCGCCGCGCCAGTCGGCCTGATCAACGCCAAGGACATGCAGAGCGCCGGCCCGCTGGAGCTGGGCAAGCTGCTGCAGACCCTTGATCCATCGTTCAACTTCTCCACCACCTTCATCAGTGACGGTACCGACATCATCCGCCCGGCGACCCTGCGCTCGCTCGGCCCGGACCAGCTGCTGGTACTGGTGAACGGCAAGCGCCGCCACCAGCAGGCGCTGGTGAACGTGCAGCAGACCATTGGCCGCGGTTCGGCCGGTACCGACATCAACGCCATCCCGCTGTCGGCCATCCACCACATCGAAGTGCTGCGTGACGGCGCTGCCGCCCAGTACGGCTCCGATGCGATTGCCGGCGTGATCAACATCGTGCTGAAGTCGAACGTCAACGAAACCGCTTTGAGCGGCCAGATCGGCACCACCAAGGAAGGCGACGGCGACATGATCTCCGGCAGCGTCAACCACGGTTGGGCGCTGGGCGAGAATGGCGGCTTCCTGAACGTATCGATGGAATACCGCAAGCGCGACGAAACCAACCGCGCCACTGAAGATTCGCTGCGTGTGAACCCGCCGCGCGTGACGCAGCGCATCGGCGACAGCGATGCCAAGGATGCTTACCTGTGGTGGAACGCCTCGCTGCCGATCGACAAGTCGAGCGAGTTCTACGCCTTCGGCGGCTTCTCCAAGCGCAAGGGCGATTCCTCCGGCTTCTTCCGCTCCAAGGGCGATGGCCGCAACGTGCCGGCCGTGTATCCGGAAGGCTTCCTGCCGAACATCCGCACCACCGTGAGCGACGGCTCCTACGCCTTCGGCTACCGCCGCGACCTGGCCAACGACTGGAAAGCTGACATCAGCATCAACCACGGCATGAGCGAACTGGCCTTCCGTGAAGCCAACACCATCAACGTGTCCTACTGGTACGAGCCGAAGCCGGGCGGCGGCATTTACGCCGAATCGCCGCGCGACGCCGAGACCGGCAAGCTGAAGTTCAACCAGACCACCATCAACGCCGACGTCAAGGGCCCGGTCAAGCTGGGCGGCGAAGAAGTGTTCGTGGCCACCGGCTTCGAATACCGCCGCGACAACTACCAGATCATTGCCGGCGACCCTGTGTCCTACCAGTACGGCCGCACCAACAATCCGCTGATCCCGATCAAGAACCAGGTGGGAGGCGTAGCGGCATCCGGCACCCAGGGCTTCCCAGGCTACACCCCGGCCACCGCCGTGGACGAGGGCCGCCACAATATCGCCCTGTTCCTGGATACCGAATACCGTCCATTCCAGGAGCTGCTGCTGGCTGGCGCCGTGCGCTACGAGAAGTACTCCGACTTCGGCAGCACCACCACCGGCAAGCTGAGCATGCGTTGGGACCCAAGCAAGCAAGTGGGCGTGCGCGGCAGTGTATCGTCCGGCTTCCGCGCCCCGGGCGTGCAGCAGAAGTTCTACAGCTCGGTATCGACCAACCTGAACCAGGCGGGCGAGCTGACCGAAACCCTGACCGCACGTGAGGGCAGCGCCGTCACCACCGCGCTCGGCATCAAGCCACTGAAGGAAGAAACTTCGCGCAACGCCTCCGTGGGCCTGGTGCTGCGTCCGGCGAAGAATATGTCGCTGGCGGCCGACCTGTACCAGATCAAGATCAAGGACCGCATCGTGTTCTCCAGCGAAATTTCGCCGGAAGCCAATGGCGGCCCGATCGCCAACGTGCTGAATCCGCTGAAAGTAGGCCAGGCGCAGTTCTTCACCAACGCGGTGGACACCACCACCCGCGGCCTGGACATCGTGGCTGACCACACCACCCGCTTCGAAGGCGCGACCCTGGTGCTGTCCGGCCAGCTGGGCTTCAACAAGACGGAAGTGACCAAGCGCCACTCGCCATCCAGCCTGCTGAGCGGCGAGCAGCTGTTCAACCAGGCGCAGGTGACCCTGATCGAACGCGGCCAGCCACGCAAGCACCACGTGGTGGCGGCCGACTACACCTTCGGCAAATGGAACGTGAATGCCCGCGCCAACTACTACGGCGAAGTGCAGGGTGAAGGTTTCAGCCCGCTGCAGACCTGGGAAGCCAAGTGGATCGCCGACTTCAGCGGCCGCTACAACTTCAGCAAGAAGACCAGCGTTTCGGTCGGTATCAACAACGTGTTCGACACCTACCCGTCGGAGTGGACCAACGGCGGCGACTTCCCGAAACTGGGCTTCAAGTACTGCTGGGAAACCTGCCCGTTCGGCGTGAATGGCCGTTCGATGTACGTGAAGTTTGATACCGCCTTCTGATCGGCGGTAATGCAGGAGAGGGGCGCGCCATGCGCCCCTTTTTTATTTGCCGGCAGGTGTGAATTTTCGCGTACATTCCGGCCGGGCCAGATGCTATTCTGGGCCATGGAATCGACCGTCCCAAGCGAAGAATTCATCCGCGTGAACTTTCCCCGGCTGGCCGCGGCACTGGCCTATATGCCGGTGGGCGTCACCATTGTCGACCGCGACCTGACCATCCGTTTCTGGAACCCGGCGTTCTGCCAGGTGCAGGGTTTCCCGGAAGGTGTGATGTACCCCGGCATCACGATGGCCGACGTGTTCCGCTATATCGCCCGGCGCGGCGACTATGGGCCGGGCGATATCGAGGCGGCGGTGGCGGCGCGCGTTGCGCTGTGCCTGCAATTCGAACCGCATGATTTCACGCGCACCATGGCCAACGGGCTGAAACTGCATATCATCGGCCGCCCGATCTTCGGCGCCGACGGCGCGGTCAGCGGCTTCGTCACCATCTACCACGATGTGACGGCCGAGCGGCGCCATGAGGAGGCGCTGGAAGCCAAGAACCGCGAACTGGAGCAGGCCCGGCAGCAAGCCGAGGCCGCCAGCATGGCCAAGGGCCAGTTCCTGTCCAAGATGAGCCACGAGATCCGCACGCCGCTGAATTGCGTGATCGGCATGGCTTACCTGGCCTTGAAGACGGAACTCGACCCGCGCCAGCGCGATTACCTGGAAAAGATCCGCTTCGCCGGCGAGCATGTGCTGGGCCTGATCGACGACATCCTCGATATTTCAAAAATCGAGGCCGGCAAGATGGAGGTGCAGTGCATCGACTTTTCGCTGCAGCAGGTGATGCAGACCGTGATGGCGGTGGTGGCGCCCAAGGCCGCCAGCCGCAACCTGGAGCTGGTCATCGATATCGACCCGGCTGTGCCGCCGACCCTGGTGGGCGACCCGCTGCGGCTGGGCCAGGTCTTGATTAACTATACCAACAATGCCATCAAGTTCAGCGAACGGGGCCGGATCGAGGTGCGGGTCCGCATGGTGGCCGGCGGCGGCACCGACTGCCTGCTGCGTTGTGAGGTGAGCGACCAGGGCATTGGCCTGAGCGAAGCGGAAATCGCGCGCCTGTTCGTTTCCTTCCAGCAGGCTGACGCCTCGACCACGCGTGAATATGGCGGTACCGGCCTTGGCTTGGCCATCTGCAAGGAGCTGGCCGAGCTGATGGGCGGCGCGGTAGGCGTGCGCAGCCAGCCGGGGCAGGGCAGCACCTTCTGGTTCACGGCCCGGGTCGGGCTGGCCGCCGCGCACCTGGCCGCGCTGGCCGAACAGGCGCACGAGGCCGCCAGCCGCCTGCTGGCCCAGGAGCACCCTGCGGCGCGGCTGGGGACGGCCCGCATCCTGCTGGCGGAAGACAATGAATTCAACCAGCAGATCGCGCAGGAAATGCTGGAAGAGGCGGGCGCCATCGTGCACGTTGCCAGCAACGGCGTGGAAGCCATGGACTTGCTGCGCCAGCATGCCTTCGACTGCGTGCTGATGGACGTGCAGATGCCGCAGATGGACGGGCTGGAAGCGACGCGCCGCATCCGCGCCGACCCGCGCCTGGCCCGCCTGCCGGTGCTGGCCATGACCGCCACCGCCACCACCGAGGCGCGCCAGCGCTGCATCGAGGCCGGCATGGACGACTTCATTTGCAAGCCGATCCAGCCGGCCCTGATGTGCCGCACCATCGCCAACTGGCTGGCGCCAGGCGCGCAGGCGGCGGGCGTGGCCCGTGCTTAAGCCGCGTCCAGCCAGTAGCGGCTCAGGTCCTGCAGCCCCCATTGCTCCTGGTCTTCGCGGCCGGTAATGCTGTCCAGCGCGCCGGCGGTCGCCAGGTCGAGGCTGAGGGGCGGGATGTAGCTCATCGACTTGGTCGAGAAGAAGACGCGCACCAGCGGCTGCAGCAGGGACTTGCTGTTGTCCACCACCACGGCCAGCCGGCCCGACTTGAGCTTGACCAGGGTGCCGACCGGGAAGATGCCGATGCATTTGACGAAGGCGCCAAACAGCTGCGGGTCGAAGTGGCCCTCCTTGGTCCACTCGGCCATGCGGCGCAGCGACTCGGCCGGGCACCAGCCCGCCTTGTAGGGGCGGTTGGAGGTGATGGCGTCGTACACGTCGCAGATGGCCCCCATGCGTGCATACAGGCTGATCTCCTCGCCCTTCAAGCCGTGCGGGTAGCCGCTGCCGTCGAACTTTTCATGGTGGTGCAGGCATACGTCGAGCACCATGGCCGGCGCGTTGCCGCTGCCGGCCAGCATGTCGTAGCCGGCCATCGGGTGCCCTTTGACCTTGCCGAACTCGGCATCGGTCAGCCGGCCCGGCTTGTTCAGGATCTCCAGGGGAATGGCCATCTTGCCGATATCGTGCAGCAGGCCGGCCAGGCCGCAGTCGCGCAGCTCCGCATCGGGCAGGCCGATCTGCTTGCCCAGCGCCACCATCATGGCCGACACGGCAACCGAATGCAGGTAGGTATAGTCGTCGGCCTGTTTCAGGCGCAGCAGGCTGACCAGTGCGCCCGGATTGCGCAGCACGGACGAGGCCAGGTCTTCCACCAGCGGCATGATGGTGCCGAAGTTCTGCAGGCGGCCCATGCGCGCGTCGTCAAACATGTCGCTCACGGCCTGGCGCGACTGCTTGACCAGGCGCGCCGCGTGCTGCAGTTCGTCCGCCATACTGGTCGGCTGCACATTCGCGAAGCGGAAAGGCGGCGCCGCTGCGGCAGTTGCCGCTGCCGGCGGGGCCGCGGCGGGCGCCTCGGCATCGACCACATCGAGTCCCTTTTCCAGGTCGATCCATAACTCTTTCACCCCGCTCGCCAGCAGTTTATGGACGATTTCCTGGCTATCGAGCGCGAAAGAAGGGGCCCAGAAAGGGTTTTTGATCCAGGAGCCGCGCATGGCATGCACGTACATTCCCCGGCGCACCTGGTCAATGGTGATTTTCTTAATCATGGCAAAGGGATAAACAAGCAGGCTCGGGGCCGGGAGCCTGGAAACAGCAGGAAGCTGCGGGAGGACGCGGGGAAGAGGCGTCCTGGACAGGATAGCACATCGATAGCATTTTGGCTTGCCCAGCCGGGCCCAGCGTCGCACCCCCGCAATAGCATCTAAGCAAATGACAAAAGGTTAGTTTGGTTTATAACGCGCGAATGCGACTATGCGACCCTGTTAGTCGAAAATGTAATAAGGGAGCGAGCATGTCTGCAGTAGCCGCATCAGTCCCACGCCCGGCGCCGCTGGCGGCGGGGGAGGTCAAGGCCAGGAAGGCGCCGTATCGGGTGATGCCTGGCTTTAACCTGTCGCTGGGATTCACCATCCTGTACCTGACGCTGATCGTCCTGATCCCGCTGTCGGCCATTTTCCTCAAGACCTTCACCATGAGCTGGGACGGTTTCTGGGCGGCCGTGACGTCGGAGCGCGTGGTGGCATCTTATAAGCTGACCTTCGGCGCTTCCTTCATCGGCGCACTGGTCAACGTCTTCTTCGGCGGCATCGTGGCCTGGGTGCTGGTGCGCTATCAGTTCCCCGGCAAGCGCATTGTCGACGCGCTGGTTGACCTGCCGTTCGCGCTGCCGACCGCCGTGGCCGGCATTACCCTGACCGCGCTGTACTCGTCCAACGGCTGGTTCGGCCGCTTCATCGAGGGCGTGCTGGGCATCAAGGTGGCCTTCACCCCGCTTGGCGTGGTGGTGGCGCTGACCTTCATCGGCCTGCCGTTCGTGGTGCGCACCGTGCAGCCCGTGCTGGAAGACGCCGAGCGCGAGCTGGAGGAGGCTGCCGCCAGCCTGGGCGCCTCGGCCTTCCAGACCTTCCGCCGCGTGGTGTTCCCGACCATCCTGCCGTCGCTGCTGACCGGCTTTGCGCTGGCGTTTGCGCGTGCCACCGGCGAATTCGGTTCCGTCATTTTCATCGCAGGCAATATGCCCCTGGTCTCCGAAATCACCCCGCTGTTCATCATCACCAAGCTGGAACAGTACGATTACGCCGGCGCCACCGCCATCGCCGTGGTGATGCTGGTCGCCTCCTTCATCATGCTGCTGACGATTAACCTGCTGCAGGCCTGGTCGCGCGGGAGGGCTGGCAAATGAGCGGCAGCGCAACCCCAATCCGCCGCGGCGAACTGCCGCAACGCCATGACGTGCTGGAGCCGCGCTGGGTGCGCTGGACCCTGATCGCGGTGGCGCTCACTTTCCTTACCCTGTTCCTGTTCGTGCCGCTGGTGGCTGTTTTTACCGAGGCGCTGAAGAAGGGCTGGGACGTGTACGCCTCCGCCATCCTGGAGGACGACGCGATTTCCGCCATCAAGCTGACCCTGTTGACCGCCGCCATCGCGGTGCCGTTCAACCTGGTGTTCGGCGTGGCGGCGTCGTGGGCCATCACCAAGTTCGAGTTCCGCGGCAAGAGCCTGCTGCTGACGCTGATCGACCTGCCGTTCTCGGTGTCGCCGGTGATCTCGGGCCTGATCTATGTGCTGCTGTTCGGCGCCCAGGGCTGGTTCGGCCCGTGGCTGGCGGAGCACGACATCAAGATCCTGTTCGCGGTGCCGGGCATCGTGATCGCCACCGTGTTCATCACCTTCCCCTTCGTGGCGCGCGAACTGATCCCGCTGATGCAGGCGCAGGGCAGCGAAGAAGAGGAGGCGGCGGTGGTGCTGGGCGCCAACGGCTGGCAGACCTTCTTCCGCGTGACCCTGCCGAACATCAAGTGGGGCCTGCTGTACGGCGTGATCCTGTGTAACGCCCGCGCCATGGGCGAATTCGGCGCGGTGTCGGTGGTGTCCGGCCATATCCGCGGCGAGACCAATACCATGCCGCTGCAGGTCGAGATCCTGTACAACGAATACAACTTCGCCGCCGCCTTTGCCGTGGCCTCGCTGCTGGCGCTGCTGGCGCTGGTGACCCTGGCAGTGAAAACCTTTATCGAATGGCGCCTGCACGAAAACTACGACGACGCCGCCAAGGAGCATTGAAATGACGATCGCAGTCAAGAACATCAACAAGCGTTTCGGCGACTTCGTCGCCCTGGACAATGTCACGCTCGACTTCCCGCAGGGCGAGCTGACCGCGCTGCTGGGCCCATCGGGCTGCGGCAAGACCACGCTGCTGCGCTGCATCGCCGGCCTGGAACATCCCGATTCGGGCCAGGTGCTGCTGGACGGCGAAGACGCCTCCGACCGCCACGTGCGCGAGCGCCAGGTGGGCTTCGTGTTCCAGCACTACGCGCTGTTCAAGCACATGACGGTATTCGAGAATGTGGCCTTCGGCCTGCGCGTCAAGCCGCGCAAGGAGCGCCCGTCGGAAGAGCAGATCCGGCGCAAGGTCAAAGAGCTGCTGGAACTGGTGCAGCTGGACTGGCTGGCCGACCGCTATCCGCCACAGCTGTCCGGCGGCCAGCGCCAACGTATCGCCCTGGCGCGCGCGCTGGCGGTGGAGCCGCGCGTGCTGCTGCTGGACGAGCCGTTCGGCGCGCTGGACGCCAAGGTGCGCAAGGAATTGCGCCGCTGGCTGCGCCGCCTGCACGACGAGCTGCACGTGACCTCCATCTTCGTCACCCACGACCAGGAAGAGGCGCTGGAAGTGGCCGACCGCGTGGTGCTGATGAACAAAGGCCACGTCGAGCAGCTCGGCTCGCCGGACGAGGTGTACAACCATCCGGCCTCGCCGTTCGTGTACGGCTTCCTGGGCAACGTCAACGTCTTCCATGGCCGCGTGCACGAAGGCGTGCTGGCCAGCGACGGCGTGGAGTTCGATGTGGAGGGCCACGGCAGCGGCAAAGGAACGGCCTACATCCGCCCGCACGACCTGGAGGTGGAGCGCTACCAGCCGGGCGCGGAAGGCATCGTGGTCAAGCTGCGCCGCGCGCATGCCATCGGCCCGCTGGCCCAGCTCGACCTGGAGCGCGCCGACAACGCGCAGATCATTGAAGCGACGATCTCCAACGAACGCTATATCGCGTTGAACCTGAAAGACGGCGAGACGCTGGTGGTGCGTCCCAAGCGCCTGCGCGTCTTCGTCGATGAGGGCGCCCACGCATGAACTTCCAACAGCTACGCTCCGTGCGCGAAGCCGCGCGCCGCAACTACAACCTGACCGATGTCGCCAACGCGCTGTTCACGTCGCAGCCGGGCGTAAGCCGCCAGATCCGCGAGCTGGAAGACGAACTGGGCGTCGTCATCTTCGAACGCAATGGCAAGCGCCTGACCGGTTTGACCGAGCCGGGCAAGGGCATCCTGAAGATCGTCGACCGCCTGCTGGTGGAGGCGGAAAACCTGCAGCAGGCCAGCCTGGAGTTCACCGGCCAGAAAAGCGGCACCCTCAGCATCGCGGCCACCCATACCCAGGCGCGCTACGCGCTGCCGAAGGCGGTCTCGCATTTCCGCAACGAGTTCCCGGACGTGCGCATCGCCCTGCAGCAAAGCGCGCCTGACCATATCGCGGAATGGGTCCTGTCGGGCAAGGCCGATATCGGCATCGCCACCGAAGGCCTGTCGCAGTTCCCCGACCTGGTCTCCTTCCCATGCTACAAATGGAGCCACCTGATCGTGGTGCCGGACAACCACCCGCTGCTGGCGCGCTCCCCGATCCGCCTGGAGGACCTGGCCGATTATCCTTTGATCACCTACGACGTCGGCTTTACCGGCCGGGGCCACATCGACGCCGCCTTCGAGAAGGCCGGCGTGCGCCCGGACATCGTGCTGACCGCCATGGACTCGGACGTGATCAAGCAATACGTCGCGCTCGGCCTGGGCGTCGGCGTGGTGGCTTCGATGGCGTTCGACCATGGCCGCGACAAGGGCCTGCGCGCGATCGAGGCCTCGCACCTGTTTGCGGTAAATACAACAAGACTTGCGTTGCGTAAGGGAGCATACTTGCGTTCGTATGCCTATGAGTTCATCTCGCAGTTTGCCCCGGATCTGAAACGCACCGACATCGAGCAGGCCTTGCAGGG
Organism: Pseudoduganella sp.; assembly: GCF_041914865.1. Classification (NCBI taxonomy): domain Bacteria; kingdom Pseudomonadati; phylum Pseudomonadota; class Betaproteobacteria; order Burkholderiales; family Oxalobacteraceae; genus Pseudoduganella; species Pseudoduganella sp. The sequence continues at coordinate 60,030 of NZ_JAYSCO010000005.1, forward strand.
AGGCGATGCCCTGTAACCTTGAGGAGGTTGTATGGCAATCGGCAACGGGAAAATCGGCGTCCGCCTGGCCGCCGGATTGGGTCTTGCACTGGCTTTCATGGTGGGCATTGCCGTTACCGGCATCGCCAACCTGGGTAAGCTAAACCACGGCACGGAAGATATCGCCACCGACAAGGTGCCGAAAGTGGTGTTCGCCTACGAGGCGATCGGCGGCGTCAACGACATCGCGCGCGCCATGCGCAACGCCATGCTGTCCACCGATCCCGAAACGGTGCAGAAGGAGCTGAAGCGCGTCGAGGACAAGAAGGCCGAGATCGATGGCAATCTCGATAAGCTTGCCAAATTGATCGAAGACGACACGGATGCCGAAAGCAAGGCCAGGCTCAAGGCCGTGCAGGAAGCGCGCGAACGCTACCTGGTGGTGCAGACCAGCTTCCTGCAGAAGTCCGCCGACGACAGCCAGCGCGATGAAAACGTCAAATTCCTGCTCAGCGCCGTGCGCAAGGAGCAGACCGCCTACCTGAATGCGCTGACCGAGCTGGTGAAATACCAGACGCAAGCGGTCAACACGGCCAGCGATGTGGCCAACCAGGCCTACGCCAGCTCACGCAACCTGATGATCGTGCTGACCGTCGCCGCTGCCGTATTGGCGGCCTGGGTCGCATGGTGGGTCACGCGCAGCATCACCCAGCCACTGAACCGCGCGGTGGGCGTGGCCGAGGCGGTGGCCGGCGGCGACCTGACGCAGCGCATCGAAGTCACCAGCAGCGACGAAACCGGCCAGCTGCTGCAGGCGCTGGCGAATATGAACGACAGCCTGGCGCGCACGGTCGGCAAAGTGCGTTCCGGTTCGGACACCATCACCACCGCCTCCAACGAAATCGCCAGCGGCAACCTGGACCTGTCTTCGCGCACCGAGCAGCAGGCCAGCTCGCTGGAGGAAACCGCTTCCTCGATGGAGGAGCTGACCTCCACCGTGCAGCAGAATGCGGAGAACGCGCGCCAGGCCACGCAGCTGGTGGTCACGGCATCCGACTTTGCCACGCGCGGCGGCGCCGTGGTGGGGCAGGTGGTCAGCACCATGGGCGCGATCAAGGAATCGTCCAACAAGATTGTCGACATCATCGGCGTGATCGACGGCATCGCCTTCCAGACCAATATCCTGGCGCTCAATGCGGCGGTGGAAGCGGCGCGCGCCGGCGAGCAGGGACGCGGCTTCGCCGTGGTGGCGTCGGAGGTGCGCAACCTGGCGCAGCGCTCGGCGGCGGCGGCCAAGGAAATCAAGGAACTGATCGGCAGCTCGGTGGAAACCGTGGACGAGGGCGCGCGCCTGGTCGACCAGGCCGGCGAGACCATGGACGGCATCGTCAAGGCGGTGCAGCAGGTGAGCGACATCATGCAGCAGATCAGCATGGCGAGCCAGGAGCAGAGCACCGGCATCGCCCAGGTCAACCAGGCCATCGTGTCGATCGACGACGTGACGCAGCAGAATGCCGCGCTGGTGGAAGAAGCGGCAGCGGCCGCCCAGTCCATGCGCGACCAGGCCGAGATGCTGGCCGAGGCGGTCAGCGTGTTCCGCCTGGCCGACCAGCAGGCTGCGCCGCAGCGCCTGGCGGCGCGGGCCATCGTCAAGGCCGCGACCCGGCCCGCGCCGCGTGCGCCGGCACGGCCTGCGCCGCCCGCTGCCGAACCTGCCCGCCCGCACCTCGTCAAGTCCAGCAGCAAGGGCGAAGGGGAGTGGGAAGAGTTTTAGAACTCTGCCCAGCCGTCGTTGCCATTGGCCGCGACGGCCGTCCTCAGGGTTGGCGCGGGCTTGGCTGCTACCTTGCGGCCGGGCCGCAGGCGTGTGACGCTGGCCAGTGCCTGGGATGCCACGGCAGTGCGCCCCGCTTGTGCGCGCGCAGGCGGCGCAATGCGGGCGCGTGCGGCACTGGCCACGGCCTGCGTGGTGGCGGCGGCCTGGTTGGTGGCTGCCAGGCGGAACACGCTGACCGCCTGCGACAGCGAAGCCGCCTGCTCCTGCAATGCCCCGGCCGCGGCCGCGGCCTGCTCCACCAGCGCTGCGTTTTGCTGCGTCACATTATCCATCTGCACCACCGCTTCGTTGATTTGCTCGATGCCCGCGCTCTGCTCGCCGCTGGCGGCCGAGATCTCGCCGATGATGTCCGACACCTGCTGCACGCTGTTGACCACCTCCTGCATGGTGCTGCCGGCTTGATCAACCAGGCGGCTGCCTTCTTCCACCTGCGCTACCGAGTTGTCGATCAGGTGCTTGATCTCCTTGGCCGCGTTGGACGCGCGCTGCGCCAGGTTGCGCACTTCCGATGCCACCACCGCAAAGCCGCGCCCCTGTTCGCCCGCGCGTGCTGCTTCCACCGCCGCATTCAGCGCCAGGATGTTGGTCTGGAAGGCGATGCCGTCGATGACCGAGATGATTTCCACGATCTTGTAGGCCGATTCGTTGATGGCGCTCATCTTGTCCACTACCTGCGACACCACCGCCCCGCCGCGGCGCGCGACCTCGGACGCATTGCCGGCCAGCTGATTGGCCTGGCGCGCGTTGTCGGCGTTCTGGCGCACGGTGGAGGTCAGTTCCTCCATGGAAGAAGCGGTTTCCTCCAGCGAGCCGGCCTGCTGCTCGGTGCGCGACGACAGGTCCATGTTTCCGCTGGCGATTTCCGCCGAAGCGGTGCTGATCGAATCGGTAGCCTGGCGCACGTTGCCGACGATACCGGACAGGCTGTCGTTCATGGTGCGCAGCGCGGCCAGCAGCTTGCCTGTTTCGTCGTTGCTGTCCACTTCAATGTGTTGCGTCAGGTCGCCGGCAGCGACAGCTTCGGCCACGCGCACGGCGCGGTTCAGGGGCAGGGTAATGCTGCGCACCAGCCACCAGCCGATGGCAGTGGCCAGCGACAGACCGCCGACCAACAGGACAACGACCGCCACACGCAGCGTCTCGTAAGAGCTCTGTGAAGTTTCGAACTCCTTTTTGCTCACTTCGATCTGTAACTCGATCAGTTCGTTTATGGTATCGCGCAATGGCTGGAAGTTGGACTCCATCGGGCCGTGCAGCACGCTCTTAAGCTGTTCGATGTCGCCTTGTTTGGCCGCTTCCAGCGCCGGCCTCAGGCCATTTTGCACAAACGTGGCGCGGGCCGATGCGAAGCGGTCCGCCAGCACTTTTTCATCTGGGGTGACGAAGGTTTCGGAATAGGCGTTCCACAATTCGTTGGCGCGTGCAACATTCTTTTCCACAGTCGCGATCATCGCGGGCAGCTTGGAAGGGTCGTCGCTAGCAGCCTTGCTGATGGCGATCTGGTTGCGGTTGACTGTGCGGATCACGCCATCGAGCTGCCCCAGTGCGACCAGGCGGTCCTCATAGACTGTTTTCAGTGCGCTGTTGGACTTTGACAGGCTGGTGATGCCGGCGATACCGAGCACCGTCATGATGATCGACAGGATTGCTAACGCCGCCACCAGGCGGGTTCGGATTGTAAGATTCTTAAGCATGAGCGACTCCATCCGAGGCGCGTCGGCGCCAGGAAGAAAAATAGACTTCTATGGGATGTGTTGAAGCCGCAAAGGTGGGGCGGCAGGCAGGCAGGGCGCTTGGACGCGTTATCTTTCGGTCACCCTGAGCTTCAATCGTAGCAACAAAGCTTACCTCCTGGCAAGTGATAATGTGTGAGATTGTGGCAAAGTGATGACAGTCAGTTACAACGCCTGCTGGCGATGCTTGCGCAGGAAGTCCCAGATCACGCCATTGGCGTCGATATCGCGGCTGGTCTTCCCGAGTGGCAGCCCGACATTGAAGGCATCGGCGCCGGGCCAGGTGTGGCCGCCGTTCCGCACGGTGACCATGGCCACACTCACGCCGTCCTGGCTTTGCTCCGTGAACGAGACGCTGGTGCCGTCATGCTGGTCGGGGTCCACGCTGCGCTCCGTCATGGCGGCGCCAGCGATGCCGTTGCTCTTTATCCAGTATTGATACGACGCGTTGACCGGCAGATAACTGTCCGCCTTGCCTGTCGATGCGACGACCTGGTCGGCAGTGCCGTGCAGGTGCAGGACGCCGACTTTTCCGCGCGGCGCCGCCTGCGCCGCCAGCCAATGCGGGGTGGTTGCGCCGACCGCCGCCACGGCGGCAAACAGCTGGGGCAATTCGGCCGCCAGGCGCAAGCTGAAAAAGCCGCCGCGCGACAGGCCGGTGGCATACACGCGCCGCGCGTCGATGCGGAAGTCCTGCTGCAGCTTGGCCAGCATCGCGGCGGTAAAGCCGATATCGTCGGGGCCTTCGCTTGGCGCGCGTTCGAAACCGACGTTCCAGTCCTGCCTGATGCCCTGCGGGTAAACCACGATGAAGTTCTCGCGCTCCGCCGTCCGGTTCATTTGCGTGTAGAGCATCTGTTCGCGCATGGTCATGCCGGCCCCGTGGAAGTTGAGCACGACGGGAAATTGGCGCTGCGGCTGCGCCGCGTAGGAGGAGGGCGTGTAGACGATGTATTTGCGCTTCACGTCCTGGTGCACCAGCTGCTGTTCCTGTGCCGCGACGGCGGCGGGGATGCAGAGGGAGACGGAGAGCAGGAGTATTTTCATGGCGGGCCCCAGGGTAGTGTTGAAGCACCTACCTTAGGGCGCCGCCTGTGAAGACGATGTGAACGGCCTACTGGCCTGGGTTGGGCAGGCTGGCGTGGATCGCGTCGACCGCCGCCATGACTTCCGGCGACAGCTTGACGTCGAAGGCGTCGATATTTTCGCGCAGCTGCGCCAGCGAAGTGGCGCCGATGATGGTGGAGGCGACGAACCAGCGGGAATAGCACCAGGCCAGTGCCAGCTGGGTCGGCGTCAGGCCGTTGGCGCGCGCCAGTTTGGCGTATTGCGCCACCGCGTCCAGCACGCCCTGGCGCAGGTAGCGCGGGCTCCAGCTGGCCGGGAAGATGGTCAGGCGCCCATGTGCTTTCGGGTTGTCGTGGTACTTCGCCGTGAGCTGGCCGAAAGCCAGTGGGCTATATGCCAGCAGGCTTACCTGCTCGCGGAAGCAGGTCTCGTCCAGGAAACTGGTTTCGAAGTGGCGCGCCGTGAGGTTGTACAGGTTCTGGATGGTGGCGATGCGCGGCAGGCCCTTCATCTCGGCCTGCTTGACGCATTCGGACACGCCCCAGCAGCTCTCGTTGGAGACGCCGATGTGGCGGATCTTGCCCTCCTTGACCAGCTCTCCCAGCACCGCCAGCGATTCTTCCACCGCCACGCTGTGGCGTTCCTTGCCCGGGTCAAACTGGCTGGCGCCGAAGATCGGTACATTGCGGCTGGGCCAGTGCAGCTGGTACAGGTCGATATAGTCGGTCTGCAGGCGCTGCAGGCTGGTCTCCACCGCGGCGCGGATATTGGCCGCGTTATGGTTGCTCTTGCCCTTGCGGATCCAGTGCATGTACGGATTTGGCCCGACGATCTTGGTGGCCAGCACCACTTCGCTGCGGCGGCCCGACTTCTTCAGCCAGCTGCCGATGAAGCGTTCGGTCGCACCCTGGGTTTCAGCGGCAGGGCGGACCGGGTACAGCTCCGCCGTGTCGATGAAGTTGATGCCGCGCTCCAGCGCATAGTCGATCTGCGCGTGCGCTTCGGCCTCGGTATTCTGCTCGCCGAAGGTCATGGTGCCGAGGCAGATTTTGCTGACCTTCAGGTCGCTGCGGCCCAGGATGGTCTTTTCCATCTCAGCCCCTTAGCCCCTGAGCGCGTCGGCGCACTCGCGCACCAGGGCCGGGCCGGCGTAGATCAGGCCGGAGTACAGCTGCACCAGCTGCGCGCCCGCATCGATCTTGGCCTTGGCGTCCTTGCCCTGCATGATGCCGCCCACGCCGATGATCGGCAGCGCATCGCCCAGTTCCGCCTTCAGCGCGCGGATCACCTGGTTCGACAGCTCGAACACCGGCGCGCCCGACAGACCGCCCGCTTCCGCGCCGTGCTGCATGCCTTCCACGGCGGTGCGGCTCAGGGTGGTGTTGGTGGCGATCACGCCGTCGATCTTGTGGCGCAGCAGGGCGTCGGCGATGTTCTTCACCTGGTCGCCATCCATGTCCGGCGCGATCTTCAGCGTCATCGGCACATAGCGCTTGTGCTGGTCGGCCAGGCGCAGTTGCGCTTCCTTCAGCTGCGACAGCAGGCCGTCCACCTCCGAGGCACCCTGCAGCTGGCGCAGGTTCTTGGTGTTGGGCGAAGAGATATTGACCGTCACATAGCTGGCGTAAGGGTAGACCTTTTCCAGGCAGTGCAGGTAGTCGTCGGCCGCGCGCTCGATCGGCGTATCGGCGTTTTTGCCGATGTTCAGGCCCAGCACGCCCTCGCGGTTCTGGTAGAAGCGCGACGACTGCACGTTGGCGACGAAGGCATCCACGCCGCCGTTATTGAAGCCCATGCGGTTGATGATGCCGTGCGCCGCCGGGATGCGGAACATGCGCGGCTTCGGGTTGCCCGCCTGCGCGCGCGGGGTCACGGTGCCCACCTCGATCGAGCCGAAGCCCAGGTCGGCCAGCGCGTCGATGAAGGCGCCGTCCTTGTCCAGGCCGGCGGCCAGGCCGACCGGGTTGCGGAAGGTCAGGCCCATCACCGTGCGCGGGTCGTCCTTCGGGCGGCGCACCATGGCGCGCGTCAGGCCCAGGGCCGACAGGCGTTTCAGTGCGGGCAGGGTGAAATGGTGGGCGGATTCCGCGTCCATCGAGAACAGAATGGGGCGGGCGAGGGAATACAGGAATTTATCGGACATTATTGGGCAGCTTTGGTGTATTTTGTAGCATTTTACACCGCACCACTCGGAGAACCTTACGTGATCAAGCCCGGACTCGCCTTGCTGGCCTGCCTCGCCCTGCCTGCCGCCGCTGCCCCTGCCGCTGCCGCTGCCGAAAACCCGCTCGCCGCCGCCATTGCGCGCGACTACAAAGCCAGGCTGGCGCCGCTGTACGACCACCTGCACGCCAACCCCGAGCTCTCTTACATGGAAGTGCAAACGGCGGCGCGCATGGCGCAGGAACTGCGTGCGGCCGGCTTCGAGGTGACCGAAGGCGTGGGCAAGACCGGCCTGGTCGCCATCCTGCGCAACGGCAAGGGCCCGACCGTGATGGTGCGCGCCGACATGGACGCGCTACCGGTGGAAGAGAAGTCCGATGCGCCGAACGCCTCCAAGGTCAAGGTGAAGGACCTGGCCGGCAACCTGGTGCCGGTGATGCACGCCTGCGGCCATGACGTCCACATGACCAGCCTGGTCGGCACCGCGCACCAGATGGCCGCGCGCAAGAACGACTGGAAAGGCACCTTGATGCTGGTAGGCCAGCCGGCCGAGGAGCGCACCGGCGGCGCGCTGGACATGATGGCGGACGGCATCTACAAGCGCTTCGGCAAGCCCGATTACGCGCTCTCCATGCACGTTATCGCCGACATCGAAGCCGGCAAGATCGAAGTCAGCGAAGCGCCGTTCTCCGGCGCCGACCTGCTGGAGATCGTGGTGCACGGCATCGGCACGCACGGCGCCAGCCCGCACATGGGCAAAGACCCGGTGGTGATCGCTTCGCAGATCGTGCTGGCGCTGCAGACCGTGGTCACGCGCGACATCGCCCCGCGCGAAGCCGCGCTGATTACGGTGGGCTCCTTCCACGCCGGCACCAAGGGCAATGTGATCGGCGACAGCGCGCGCCTGGAGCTGACCGTGCGCTCGGAAAGCGACGAGACCCGCGCCAAACTGCTGGCCGGCATCAAGCGTGTGGCGGAGAACACCGCGCGCGCGGCCGGCATGCCGGAAGACAAACTGCCGGAGATCCGCCACACCGACCGCCCGGTGCCGCCCACCCTGAACGACAAGGCGCTGATGCAGCGCCTGCGCGGCGTATGGTCGGCCAAACTGGGCGAGGGCATTTTCGACAAAGGCTACCAGCGCGGCGGCATGGTGGGCGAAGACTACTCCCACTTCATCTACGGCCAGGGCATCTCAAGCGTCTACTTCGTGATCGGCGGCACGCCGGGCGGGCAGGTAGCGGCGGCGCGCGCCGGCAACGGCACGATCGCCTACAACCACAGCCCCCTGTTCCGCGTCGACGCCGAGAAGTCGATCCAGACCGGCGTGCTGGCGACGACTACGGCGCTGCTGGACCTGATGAAACGCTAGCCGGGGTAAGCGGGCCCCACACGCCCTTGATGCGGGCTTGCAGGGGCTGGAACTTGATCTTGTAGTTCATCTTCGGGCTTTCCTCGATCCAGTAGCCCAGGTAGACATAGTCCAGCCCCAGTTCGTGCGCCTGCGCGATCTGCCACATCACGTTGAAGGTGCCGAACGAAGCGCCCGGCACGTCCGGGTCGAAGAAGGTATAAACCGACGACAGCCCGTCCGACAGCACGTCGATGATGGACACCATGCGCAGCGTGCCATCCGGCTCGCGGAACTCCACCAGGCGCGTATTGACACGGCTTTGCAGCAGGAACTGCGCGTACTGGTCGCGCGAATCCTGGTCCATGCCGCCGCCCGCGTGGCGCGTGCTCTGGTAGCGCAGGTACAGCTCGTAATGCTCGTCCGAGAACGACAGGCTGGCGACGCCCGCCTGCAGGTGGCAATGGCGCGCCCAGGCACGGCGCTGGCCGCGCGTCGGCGTGAACCCGGCGGCCACCACGCGCACCGGGATGCAGGCCTGGCAACCATCGCAATATGGACGGTAAGTAAAGATGCCACTGCGGCGGAAGCCGTTCTTGACCAGCTCCGAATACACGTCGGCATTGATCAGGTGCGAAGGCGTTGCCACTTGCGAACGGGCCTGGCGCGCGTCGAGATAGCTGCACGGATAAGGCGCCGTTGTATAAAATTGCAACGTTGCGAAGGGGAGGTCGTTAAGCTGCGTCATGCGTCATATCATAACGCGGTCTTGGCTTAGAACGGTGCGGTAGGGCACCAATCGCGTATCTGCGGCATCACAATGTTCTTTTGCAAGTGGGCGATGAACTCCTGGCGCGGTATAGGGCGCGCACCCAGCGACGCCAGGTGGCCGGTCTCCTGCTGGCAGTCGATCAGCTCCACGCCATGCTGTCGTAAAAAGTGTACGAGGTAGGCCAGCGCCACCTTCGAACCGTCGGTCACGCGCGCGAACATCGACTCGCCGTAGAACATGGTGCCGATGGAAACACCATAGGCGCCGCCCACCAGCTCCCCATCCAGCCATAACTCGGACGAATGGGCATAGCCCTGGCGGTGCAAACCAGTGTAGCCGGCGATGATCTCTTCCGAAATCCAGGTGCCGGGGCCGTCGCGGCGCGGTGCGGCGCAGGCCCGCATCACCTGTTCAAAGGCGCTGTCGAACTTCACCTGCCAGCGCCCGCTGTCGCGCGCCACCTTCTTCAGCGTCTTCTTCAGGCTCTCCGAAATTTTGAAATCGGCCGTGCGCAGGACCATGCGCGGGTCGGTGCTCCACCACAGGATGGGCTGGCCTTCGGAAAACCAGGGGAAAATGCCGCGCTCGTAGGCCGCCAGCAGGCGTGCCGGGGACAGGTCGGCGCCGGCCGCCAGCAGGCCGGGCGCGTCCGTGGTCAAGGCGAGGGAAACGTCCGGAAAAGGCGCGTTGGCATCGAGCCAGGGAATCATGTGGCGGCGGGCAGGCGCATCGGCTGGGTGATGTCCTGCGTATGGAAACCGTAGCTGCCGCCTTCGCGCATGCGGGCGCGGTCGGCAAAGAAGAATTCCAGCGTGCTGCGGATGGTGGGGAAGGCCAGGTCGTCCCACGGGATTTCCGCTTCCGTGAACATTTTGACATCCAGGCTCTCCTCGCCCGGCGCAAAGTCGAGGTCGCGCAGCGTCGCCATATAAAACATATGCACCTGGTGCACGCGCGGCACGTTCAGCAATGTGAACAGTTTGCCAAGTTCGATATTGGCGCCGGCTTCTTCCTCGGTTTCGCGCTGGGCCGCCTCGGCGGTGGTTTCATTGTTTTCCATGAAACCCGCCGGCAAGGTCCAGAAACCGCGGCGCGGCTCGATGGCGCGCTTGCATAGCAAGACTTGCAACTCTCCATCGCGTTCCCAGACCGGCACCGTGCCGATCACCATCTTGGGATTCTGATAATGGATTGCCGAACAGTTGACGCAAACATAACGCGGCCGGTTGTCACCGGCCGGTACCATCAACTCAACAGGGTGGGCGCATTCTGAGCAAAATTTCATAGTGTCTACTTTACACCGAATGGCCACGTCACGGCATGCGGCGGAATATATCGGATCTATCGTCGGGTCGCTGGAGATAAATATTGCCTAAAGTGGCGCGTTGCCCTATAATACTCGCATCAGACGCGGGGTGGAGCAGTCTGGCAGCTCGTCGGGCTCATAACCCGAAGGTCACAGGTTCAAATCCTGTCCCCGCAACCAGAATTCCGAAGAAAACCGTCATTATGCAGATCGCAAATGGCGGTTTTTTTTCGTCCTTTTTCCGCGCCGGCGCAACTGGACGAAAGTCCAATGGCCGAATACTCATCAATGAATTGCGCTTGGCCAGCGCGAGACGCCACTGGCGGTGATGGCTGGCGCCAAACACAGCCGCCTGTTTTATCCGTTCCATTATCCGCTTCGGTATTGCCGCATGAATTGCCGATTAATGGCAGTGGCGCAGCCCGGCTATCCGGGTCAAATACTGGAAAAGCCGCCCGGCGAATTCCTTGGTGGCGTAGATTACGGCGCCGAAAAGGCTGGCGGGAAATTCAGCTATTTACCCGCCGGCGTGCCGGTCGATGGAAAGGACGCCCCCCGTGCATGCCAGCCATTGGCCTGATTAAGCCAATCGCTGGCATGAATGGCCCGGTTTATGCCCCTGCGTGTGCCTGGCGCAGGAATTCCAGCAGGTCGTCGCTCATCAAGCGGCCCGCGTTCAAGGCTGGCTCATTATCGTGCGCCTTACGGAATCGCAGGCGCGCATCCGGTGCCGTGCCGACCATATCGGTAAATAGCTCAAACCATTTGCGCGCTAATTCGCGCGCCGCTGGCGCCGCCGGCGACGGGTCCGACGATATTTGCGCCCGGAGCGCACCGATTAATTCCGGCCATTCGCGGGCACGGCATTGAAAATGTTTTCGCATGATGGCGATTTCTTCGGGCAGCATATATTTGGCATAAATCGCCAATTTAGCCTCGCCATTCGCGGAGGCAATATATCCGCGCATCTCCGGGGTAATGCCGGACTGGGTGCGGACAGTTTCCTCCCGCGCCCACATATTATCCAGCCGCTGCATGATGTCAGCGCTGCCACCGGCATGCTGGGAGAATGTCGCCATCCAGCGCGCCGCCAGTTGCTGTACTGCCGGATCGGCTGGCGAAATTCCCGCCGCCATTTTTTCACCGACCGCCGCCACCAGTTGCGCCCATTCACCACGCGCCGCGGCATCGTGATAAATCGGCATTTGCTGCAATTCCTGTTTCGAAAAATATTTGTCGTACACGGTCATCTGCTCCAATGTGGTTAGCCAGGAAGCCAGCTCCGGTTCCTCGCCGGCAAGCAACTGACCGCGCAGGGCCGACAGCTGCGCGCGCAGCTTGGCGGCCTCGGCAATTTGATGATCGAGGGCATCGATCTGGCGTGCGATCAGGTCGGGCAGGGAAGCACCAGGCTGGGCCAGGAAATGACCGATATCGGCCAGCGCCATGCCGAAACGGCGCAGCGCCTGCACCTGGTGCAGGCGCGCCACGTCGTCCCGGTTGTATAGACGATAGCCGGCATCGGAACGTCCCGAAGGCTTGAGCAAGCCAATGCTGTCGTAATGGTGCAGGGTGCGCACGGTCAGTCCGGCACGGCGCGCCAGTTCACCCACTTTCAACATCATCGCTTAGCTCCTTGTCATCGTTACGTGACCGACATGCTGGAGCCTGACGTCACGTGAGGGTCAAGCGCTTTCGTTGGGGCGGTCGGCCAGGCTGGCCCACAAATGGGCCGCCGCCATTGTGCGGTGTGGTTGCCATTGCTGCAAGATCTGCTCGGTGCGTGCCATGTCGGGCTTGCTGTCCTCGCCCAGCAGGCGCTGCAGGGCGGCGCGGATCGCCACGTCGCCGTGCAGCGAACAGTCGGCATAGCCATAGCCGCGCAGCAGCGCATAGTTCACGGTCCAGGGGCCTATGCCCTTCACCGCCAGCAGGTTCTTGCAGATGGCCGGGATGGGATTGTCGTCACGCTCCTCGATATCGAGCTCGCCGGCCGCCACCAGCTGCGCGAAACGGATCAGGGTTTCGGCCTTCGCCCGCGAGAATTTGCGGCTGGTCAGGTCCTCCACCTGCAGCCGCGCCACGTCGGACGCCTCCGGATAGCACCACAGGCCATCCCGATGCTGGCGCCCGGCTTGCAGGATGAAGGTGCGGCGCAAGGCAATGGCGAACGGCAGGTTGATCTGCTGGCCGATGATGGCCCAGGTCAGGGCCTCGAACACGGTGGCCGATTGCACGATCCGCAAGCCCGGCTGGCGCGCCACCAGCGGCCCGAGCAGGGCATCGCCGCGCGCAAACGCCACGAACGGTGCTGGATCGATATGCAGGCCCAGGATGTTGCGCGCGGCCGCCTCGATGCGTGCCGCCAGGCCTGCCGGTAGCTTGCGCGCGCGCGGCAAATCGATATCCGCCTCGCAGGCCACGCAGGCATCGCCACCGGCGCTGGACGGCAGGGCGACTTCCAGCACGACCGGCACCCCGTCCAGCAGCATGCCCTTGCGGATGGCCTGCGGGCTGACTTGCTCAGCCACGCTTTCCGCATCCCGGCTATGGAAAGCCAGCACATCCTGCACCCGGTAACCAGCCGGCAATGCCAGCGCAAATGCGTGCTTCATGCTGCCTCAGCCTTTCGCAGCCACGGCAACTTGGGCTTATAGCCCGTCACCAGCATGGTTCCCAGGATCACCGTCGCCGCCCCCGCCACGGTATGCCAGCCGACCACCTCATCCAGGAACAGCGAGCCCCACAAGATGCCGAACAAGGGATTCAGGAACGTCACCGTCAACGCCGAGGTCGGCCCGACATCGCGCACCAGCCCGAAATACAGCAAATAGGCGATCCCGCTGCACAGCACGCCCAACGCCAGGGCCGCGCCCATGATGCCGGCCGTCGGCACGCCCGGCTGCGGGAAGATGGCCAGGGAAGGCAAGGTCAGCAAGGCCGCCGCCCACATGCTGCCATGCGCGTTCGCGAACGGCTCCACGCCCTGCGCCGATTTCGCCACCTTGGTATAAGTGGTCGCAATGCTATAGCTGAAAGCCGCCACGGTGGCCGCGGCGATGGCCAGCGCCGCCCCATCCTTGCTGCTCACGTGGTCAAAGCCCACCAGCATCGCCACCCCCACCGTGCCCAGGGCCAGGCCCAGCATCACCCGCCCGCCCACCATATGGCGGTGCCAGACCGCACCGACGATAGCGCCCCAGATGGGCGCCGTGGCGTTCAGTACCGACAGCACGGAAGCGGTCAAGGTCTTGGCCGCGAATGCGAACAGCACAAAGGGCAAGGCAGAATTGAAGAAGCCCAGCACCAGGTAATGGCGCCAGTTGCGCGCCAGGTCCAGGCGTTTGCGCAGCACCAGCGCCACCACTGCCAGGAAAATGGCAGCAAACGTGACCCGATACTCAATCAGCACCCCCGGCCCCAGCACCGGCGCCGCGATCCGCATAAACAAGAATGAGCCGCCCCAAATGGCAGCCAGTAAAACCAGCTTCAAAAGATTCGATGTATTCATACGGTCCAGTTCGTGCCAAGCTCGGCGTTCCCATCATGGCCCCGAGGTTGCCACGGGCCGGGCGGCGCTGAAACCCGGTTCTTGCTTTTGAATTCGGCGGTCATGTGGGACAGGCGGGGCCGGGCGGGGACTCCAGGGCGCTGGCGTGGTTGATCTGGAGAATTTCGGGCACGCCGTTTTTGACGGCGGTCATCTCGGCCAGGATGGAGATGGCGATCTCGGGCGGGGTCTTGCTGCCGATGTAGAGGCCGATCGGGCCGTGCAGGCGGGCAATCTGGGCTTCGCTGAGGTCAAACTGCAGCAGCCGTTCGCGCCGTTTGGCATTGTTGGCGCGCGAGCCGATGGCGCCGACATAAAACGCGTCCGATTTCAGCGCTTCCATCAGCGCCAGGTCGTCCAGCTTGGGGTCGTGCGTGAGGGCGACCACGGCGCTGCGGCTGTCGAGCTTCATTTCCTGCACCAGGTCGTCCGGCATGGCATGCACCAGGGGCACGTCGGCCAGCGGCCAGCCGGCGCGGTATTCCTCGCGCGGGTCGCACACGGTGACGTGGTAGTCCATGGCGGTAGCGATCTGCGCCAGCATGCGCGAGAGCTGGCCGGCGCCGATGACCAGCAGGCGCCAGCGCGGGCCGTGCTGGGTGACCAGCTGCTCGTCGCTGCGTTCGAGCACGGCGCCGGGGCGGGCGCGTTCGAGCCGGACCTCGCCGGTGCGCAGGTCCAGGGTGCGCGCGACCAGTTCGTGCGCGGCCAGGCGTTGCAGCAGTTCGTCGATGCGGCTGTGCGGGCCAAGCGGTTCGAGCGCGAGTTCGATGGTGCCGCCGCAGGGCAGGCCAAAGCGGTGCGCCTCGTCGGCGCTGATGCCGTAACTGACGATCTCCGGATGCTGGCGCACGATGCCTTCCCGCCGTACGCGCTCTATCAGGTCGTCCTCGATGCAGCCGCCGGAAACGGAGCCGATCACGCGCCCGTCATCGCAGATGGCAAGGGTGGCGCCGACCGGGCGCGGGCTGGAACCCCAGGTGCGGATCACGGTGACCAGTTCGCAGCGGTGCCCGGCCGCGAGCCAGGCGGAGCAAGTCTTGAGCACTTCGAGGTCGATGCTGTCCATGCCCGGAACTATAGCAAGGCTCAGCGCTTTTTGCAGACTGCCTTCAGGGCCTTCTCGGCCAGGCTGCCGGGGGCAATGGTTTCGGGGTCGTAGGATTCGTACTTGAAGGTGCCGAGCGGCTCGCCTTTGCCCAGCACCTCGCCGTAAAACGCTTGCGCCAGCAGGGTGCGGGTAGCGCCTTCGCAGGCGTAGCTGTGCTGGCTGCGTACCGAGAGATAGAGCTTGCCATCCGGCCCGGTCTGCGGCTTGCGGTAGCTCTCCATGGTCCAGGCCTTGCGGTGGCCGTCGTCGGCGCGCACGGAACCGCGGTCCAGCAGCATGGTGCTGTCTTTGTCTTTGGCGAGGGGCGTCCACGGCCCTGCCAGCGCCAGGCCCGGCGCCAGCATGGGCGCGAGCACGAGCGCGAGCATGGCCGGCTTCATGGCAGGAGCGGGCGCTTGGCGGCCTGCTTGGCCTTGATCTCGGAAATGCTGCGGTCCATGGCGGCCAGGCGCGCCGTGACGTTCGGGTGGATCGCGGTATAGCTGTTCAGCACCGTGGCCGGGTATTGGCCGGACAGGCGCTGCCAGAACGAGCGCGCGTTGCTGATGTTGTAGCCGGCGCGCGCCAGCATGTAGAGGGCCAGGTTGTCGGCCGCGACGTCGTAGTCGGCCGGCATCGGGCGTACGCCGGCGCTGCCGACCAGCATGGTCAGGTCGGGCCGCACCGAGGCCAGGTTGTCGATGATGCTGGCCATGGTGGCGGTGCTGCGCGTCTGGCTGGCGTGGCCGAGCACATTGTGCGCCAGTTCCTTGGCCATGACGTAGGCGATGGCTTCGTCGTTCTGGGCGAAGTTGATCATGCCGCGCGTCAGCAGCACGCGGCTGCCGTCGTTATACGCGTTCACATTGTCGGAGTTGCCCAGGTCGACGCGGAAGGCGCAGGCGCGCGTGACCGGCACGTTCAGGGTCTGGCTGCTGCCGTTGCGGGCGATGGTCATGCTCAGCGTGGCGCTGTTGGCGGCCAGCGGCGCGAACACGGCGGCAGCCTTGCTTTCGGCATCGCGCCCTTTGGGCAGGGCTTTGCCGCCGGCCGCCACCAGGTCGTCGCCCTTGCGCAGGCCGGCTTTGGCGGCGCCGCTGCCGGCCAGCACGCCGGACACCTGCAGCACGTCGTCATACCCGAGCACGGCGGTCGAGGCATCGACGTATTCGCCCGGGTAGGAGTATTTGTTCTTGGCGGTGAAGCCGAGCAGGTTGCGCGCCTGCGATTTGCACAGGTCGGCGTTATTGATCAGCAGCGGCGCCGCCACGCGGTACAGGCGCTCCTGCAGGCTGGCGATGACTTTCAGGTTGTCGCGCGCCGCCTGCATCTGCGGCGTGACGACCGGGGCCGGCGGCGGCAGTGGTTGCGGCGGTGGGGCCGGGGTTTCCGGCGCGCTGGTGCTGCTGGGCTGGAAGGTGGAGCAGGCAGAGAGCAGCAGTGCGGCCGCCATGGCAGCCCAGGCTGCGGGACGGGCCGTGGTGGCGGACGCGGGGATGCGGATTACTTGCTCTACTGCCATAACTCTTTCCTTAATGCTTGCCTGTGCTGCCGAAACCGCCGGCGCCGCGGTCGCTGGCTTCAAAGTCGTCGACGACATTGAAGCCAACCTGCAGCACGGGCACGATGATCAACTGCGCCAGGCGCTCCATTGGGTTCAGCGTAAACGTGTTTAAGCCCCGGTTCCAGGTAGACACCATCAATTGTCCCTGGTAATCGGAGTCAATCAAGCCTACCAGATTCCCCAAAACAATGCCGTTCTTATGGCCCATGCCGGAACGCGGCAGGATCATGGCGGCATAGCCCGGGTCGGCGATATGGATGGCCAGGCCGGTCGGCACCAGCACGGTCTGGCCCGGCTCGATGGTGAGCGGGGCGTCGATGCAGGCGCGCAGGTCGAGGCCGGCGCTGCCGGGGGTGGCATAGGCCGGCAGCTGGTCCTTCATGCGCGGGTCGAGGATTTTGACGTCTACAGTTTTCATTGGAAGAGCGAGTTCTTGTCGATGCGTTTGGCGATTTCGGAAATCAGCTGGCGCGCCAGCGTGAGCTTGTCGGCGCGCGGCAGGATGGTGTGTCCGTGTTCGTCAAACAGGATGATGGTGTTGTCGTCCTGGCCGAAGGTGTTGTGGCCGATGTTGCCGACCAGGAGCGGGATGCCTTTGCGTTCGCGCTTGCTGGCGCCGTATTCGATCAGGTTTTCCGATTCGGCGGCGAAGCCGACGCAGTAAGGCCAGCCCGCCAGGCTGGTGCGGGTGGCGACGCTGGCCAGGATGTCGGGGTTCTGTTCGAACTTCAGCTCGGGCACGCTGCCGTCGCCGGTCTTCTTGACCTTCTGTTCGCTCGGGTTGACCACCTTCCAGTCGGCCACGGCGGCCACCGAGATGAAGACGTGCTGGCCGCCGATGTGCTCCATCACGGAGTCGAACATCTGCTGCGCGCTCTTCACGTTGTGGCGCTCGACGCCGTACGGCGTGGCCAGGGCGACCGGGCCGGACACCAGGGTCACTTCGGCGCCGGCTTCGCGTGCGGCGCGCGCCACGGCGTAGCCCATTTTGCCGGACGAGAGATTGGTGATGCCGCGCACCGGGTCGATGGCTTCAAAGGTCGGGCCGGCGGTGACCAGGATGCGCTTGCCCGCCAGGACCTTGGGCTGGAAGGCGGCAATCATTTCGGCCAGCAGCTGTTCCGGTTCCAGCATGCGGCCCAGGCCCGTTTCGCCGCAGGCCTGGTCGCCGGCGGCCGGGCCGAAGACGGTGATGCCGTCTTCCATCACCTGCGCCACGTTGCGCTGGGTGGCCGGGTTGGACCACATTTCCACGTTCATGGCCGGGGCGATCAGCAGCGGCACGTTGCGCGGGCGCGCCAGGCACATGGTGGAGAGCAGGTCGTCGCACACGCCGTGCGCCAGCTTGTAGATGAAGTCGGCGGAGCAGGGCGCGATCAGGATGGCGTCGGCGTCGCGCGTGACGTCGATGTGGGCCATATTGTTGTTTACGCGTGGATCCCACTGGCTGCTGAACACCGGCTTGCCGGACAGGGCCTGCATCGTCACCGGGGTGATGAAGTGGGTGGCGGCGTCGGTCATCACGACCTGCACCGAGGCGCCTTCCTTGGCCAGGGCGCGGCACAGTTCAGCGGCCTTGTAGCAGGCCACGCCGCCGGACAGGCCGAGCACGATTTTTTTGCCAGTCAGTTCCATAGTGCTGCTCCTACTTGTTCACGCGGCGCAGTTCGTCCAGCACGAACAGTGCGGCGCCGATGCAGATGGCGGTGTCGGCCAGGTTGAAGGTCGGGAAGCTGGCGCCGCGCCAGTGGAAGTCGAGGAAGTCCACCACGTGGCCGTAGGAGATGCGGTCGATCACATTGCCGATGGCGCCGCCCAGGATCAGGGCGAGGGCCCAGCAGAACAGGCGCTGGCCGCTGTGGCGCTTGAGCAGGTAGGCGATGTAGAGCGCTGCGCCAATGCCGATGGCGGTGAAGAAGTGGCGCTGCCAGCCGCCGGCGTTGGCGAGGAAGCTGAACGCCGCGCCCGGGTTGTAGTGCAGGGTCAGGTTGAACCATTCCGTGATCGGCATGACCTCGCGGTAGTGGAACACCTTGAGGATGGCGATCTTGCTCAGCTGGTCGAGCAGGACGATGATGAAGGCGATGCCTAACCAGGGGAGCATGCTGCCGCCGCTGGAGGGGCTGCTGAAGGTTTTCTTTTTTGTGGCCATTGTTTCTTTCTTTGCTGCGCGTTCTGTAAAACCCGGAAACCCGGGTCAGTCCCAAGGGTCTGACGCGGGGTGTGGGCGTTCCGTGTCCGGTGTCTGAGCCTTGGTTCTGACCCGGGTTTCCCGGGTTTCGATTTTAGGCGAACTGGCGCGCCTCGCCTGCGCCAAACAGGTTCGAGTGGCAGCGGCCGCACAGCCCTGGATGGTCGGCGTGCGAACCAACGTCGGCGCGGTAGTGCCAGCAGCGCTCGCACTTGGCCGCGGTGGAGGCGGCCACGTTCACCGCTTCGTCGGCTTCCGCCGCCACTTCCACGGCCTTGGCCAGGGAGGTGATGAAGATGAACTTCAGGTCGTCGTCCAGCGAGGACAGCACCTTGAACTTGTCGCCGGCCGCCTTGATTTCCAGCTCCGCCTGCAGCGAGGAGCCGATCGCGCCGGAGCCGCGCAGCTCTTCCAGCTGCTTGGTCACGTCGGCGCGCACGGCGATGATGGTGGCGTACTTGGCCAGCAGGGCATCGGCGTCGGCCAGTTGCGGCAGCTGCCACCAGGTCTGGGTGAAGATGGTTTCATCGCTGGCCTTGAAGCTCTCGTCGCCGGCGAAGAAGCCCCACGCCTCTTCGGCGGTGAAGCACAGGATCGGCGACATCAGGCGCAGCAGCGACTGGGTGATGTGCCACAGCGCGGTCTGCGCCGAGCGGCGCGCCTTGGAATCGACGGCGCTGGTGTACAGGCGGTCCTTCAGGATGTCCAGGTAGAAGCCGCCCAGGTCCTCGGAGCAGAAGTTCTGCAGCTTGGACACCACCGGGTGGAATTCGTAGCGCTCGTAGTGCGCCGCCAGGTCGGCCTGCAGCTTGGCCATATTGGCCAGCGCGTAGCGGTCGATCTCCAGCAGCTCGGCCACCGGCACGGCGTGCGCCTTGTGGTCGAAGTCCGAGGTGTTGGCCAGCAGGAAGCGCAGGGTGTTGCGGATGCGGCGGTAGGACTCGGTCACGCGCTTCAGGATCTCGTCCGAGATCGACAGCTCGGAGGTGTAGTCGGTGGCGGCCACCCACAGGCGCAGGATGTCGGCGCCCAGCGTATCGGACACTTTCTGCGGCGCGACGGTGTTGCCGATCGACTTGGACATCTTCTTGCCTTCGCCGTCGACCACGAAGCCGTGGGTCAGCAGCTGCTTGTACGGCGGACGGCCGTTCAGCATGGAGGAGGTCAGCAGCGAGGAGTGGAACCAGCCGCGGTGCTGGTCCGAGCCTTCCAGGTACAGGTCGGCCGGGAAGTGCGACTGTTCAGGGTGCGAGCCGCGCAGCACGGTCTGGTGCGTGCAGCCGGAGTCGAACCACACGTCCAGCGTGTCCTTGTTCTTTTCGTAGTGGGCCGCGTCTTCGCCCAGCAGGGTGGCCGCGTCCAGCGCGTGCCAGGCGTCGATGCCGCCCTGCTCGATCAGCTTGGACACCTGCTCCAGCAGTTCCGGCGTGCGCGGGTGCAGCTCGCCGGTCTCCTTGTGGATGAAGACGGCCATCGGCACGCCCCACTGGCGCTGGCGCGACAGGGTCCAGTCCGGACGGTTGGCGATCATGCCGTGCAGGCGCGCCTTGCCCCAGTCCGGGAAGAATTCGGTCGCTTCGATGCCTTCCAGCGCGGTTTCGCGCAGGGTGGAGCCGCCGTCCAGTGGCTGGATGTCCATGCCGGCGAACCACTGCGAGGTGGCGCGGTAGACGATCGGGGTCTTGTGGCGCCAGCAGTGCATGTAGCTGTGGTCGAACATCTTCAGCTCGAACAGGGCGCCCGCTTCGCGCAGCGCTTCGCAGATCGGCTTGGAGGCTTCCCAGATGCCCAGGCCACCGAACAGCGGCAGGGAAGGGACGTATTTGCCGTCGCCCATCACCGGCTTCAGGATCTCGTCATCCTTCATGCCGTGCGCCTTGCAGGACACGAAGTCGTCCTGGCCGTAGGCAGGGGCCGAGTGCACCACGCCGGTACCGCTCTCGGTGGTCACGTAGTCGGCGATGTAGACCGGCGACAGGCGGTCGTAGAAGGCGTCGCGCGCGTGCAGCGGGTGCTTGAAGGCGATGCCGGCCAGCTTGGCGCCGGCGGCGGTGGCGATGATGCTGCCTTCCAGCTTGTAGCGCTGCAGGCAGGATTCCACCAGGTCTTTGGCCAGGATCAGCAGCAGCGGCTTGCCATCGCGCTCGGTCTGCACCAGCGCGTATTCCACCTCGTGGTGCATGTTCAGCGCCTGGTTGGACGGGATGGTCCAGGGGGTGGTGGTCCAGATCACCACGAAGCCGTCGCCGGCCGGCAGGGCTGGCAGGCCGAAAGCGGCGGCCAGCTTGTCATGCTCATGGAAGGCGAAGCCGACGTCGATCGCCGGGTCGCGCTTGTTCTGGTATTCCACTTCCGCTTCCGCCAGCGCCGAGCCGCAGTCGAAGCACCAGTTGACCGGCTTCAGGCCGCGGTAGACGTAGCCTTTCTCCAGCAGCTTGCCCAGGGCGCGCAGCTCGTCGGCTTCGTTGCGGTAGTTCATGGTCAGGTAAGGGTTGTCCCACTCGCCCAGCACGCCCAGGCGGATGAAGTCCTTCTTCTGGCGCTCGACCTGCTCGTGCGCGTAGGCGCGCGCTTTCGACAGCACTTCGGCGGTCGGCAGGTTCTTGCCGTGCAGTTTTTCGATCTGGATCTCGATCGGCATGCCGTGGCAATCCCAGCCCGGCACATACGGCGCGTCGAAGCCGGCCATGGTGCGCGACTTGACCACGATATCCTTCAGGATCTTGTTGACGGCGTGGCCGATGTGGATGTCGCCGTTGGCGTATGGCGGGCCGTCATGCAGCACGAATTTCGGGCGGCCGGCGGCAGCCTTGCGCACGCGCTCGTAGATTTTCTTGTCCTGCCACTGTTTCACCCAGCCCGGCTCGCGCTTGGCCAGGTCGCCGCGCATCGGGAATGGGGTTTCGGTCATATTGACCGGGTACTTGCTCTCTTGCTTCTTAGGTTTGTTGTCGGACATGATAAATAGCTTTTAGTTCGAGTTGCGGGTGGCGAAGAAGGCGCGCGCTTGGTCGGCGTCGCGATCGATGGCTTTGACCAGGGTAGGCAGGTCAATGAACTTTTCTTCGTCACGTATCTTTTGCAGGAATTCGACGCGCACCACCTTGCCGTAGCAGTTCTGGGCGAAATCGAAGATGTGCACTTCCAGCAGCACGCGGCCGGCGTCTTCCACCGTCGGGCGCACGCCCAGGCTGGCCACGGCCGGCAGCGGCCGGTCGCCCAGGCCGTGCACCTGCACGATGAAGATGCCCGCCAGGGCAGGGCGGTGCGGCACTTTCAGGTTCAGCGTCGGGTAGCCGATATCGCGACCGAGTTTGGCGCCGTGGATCACGTGGCCGGAAATGGCGTACGGGTGGCCCAGCAGCGCCTGCGCGTGCTGGAAATCGCCTTCCGCCAGCGCGGCGCGCACGGCGGAGGAGGAAATGCGGGTGTCGCCATTGCGCACGGTGGGCAGCACTTCCACCTCAAAGCCATGCTGCCTGCCGGCTTCCATCAGCATGGCGACATTGCCGGCGCGCTTGGCGCCGTAGCAGAAATCGTCGCCCACCATCAGCCATTTCACGTGCAGGCCTTCCACCAGCACCTGTTCGACGAAGGACTGCGGCGACTGGGCGGCGAAGGGCTCGGAGAAGTGCTCGACGATCACGCGGTCCACGCCATTGTTTTCCAGCGCCTGCAGCTTGTCGCGCAGGTTGGCGATGCGCGGCGGCGCTTTCGACAGGTCGCCCATCTTGCGGGCGAAGAATTCGCGCGGATGCGGCTCGAAGGTCATCACGGCCGATTCCAGGCCCAGGCGATCGGCGGCCGCGCGCACGCGCGCCAGCAAGGCCTGGTGGCCGCGGTGGACACCGTCGAAGTTGCCGATCGTCAAGGCGCAGGGCGCGCGCCCGGCTGCGTGGGCACGCCCCCCAAAAACCTCCAGGCTCCTGTGTTTTGCCGTAAATCATTGATTATACGTTGTGAAACAAAAAACGCGCGGCCGGGGGGTGCCGCCCCCGCTTTTCTTGGCTCAGCCCGGCTTTGCTTAGACCGGGTTGTTAATGTACATGGTCCAGTAACGGGCCAGTTCAGGTTCGCCAGCGGTGCCTTTCACCGACTTCAGGGTGCTGATGGCAGCAGCCTTCTTGCCGGCGTGGTACTGGGCGATGCCGTAGTGCAGCTTCATTTCTTCCGGCTTGCGTGCCGAGCCCAGCTTGATCGCTTCGTCGATCAGCTTCAGGCCAGCTTCACCCTTGCCATCGGACACCAGGGCGAAGCCCAGGTTGGCCAGGCCGTCGGCATCCTTTTCCTTGCGGAAGTTGGCTTCCTGTTCGGCGGCCTTGGCTTGCTGTTCCGCCAGGGTCTTGGCGGCCAGGTCTTTCAGGCGCTGGTGGCGGCCGGCATCTGCGCCGGTGCCCAGGGCACCCTTCTTGTAGCCTTCTTCCACGATCTTCAGGGCTTCCGCCGGGTTGCCGGCCTGCAGGGCCAGCTGGCCCATTTCCATGAATTCGGCGGGCTTGGCGATCTGCTTCAGGGCCAGTTTCAGGCGCATCACGTCCAGGTTCAGGGAGCTGGAGAAGCCAGGCTTGCCGACCACGCGGTTCAGCAGGTCAGCCCAGTAGGATGCCTTCGGATAGGAGGCAGCCAGCTTTTCCAGGGTTTGCACGTAGCCGGCCTTGTCGTTCTGCTTCAGCTGGATATTGGCCAGCATCTGCAGGTTGCCTTCCGACTTGGCGCCGCCAGCCTGCAGTTCCTTGGCCGCTTCGGCCAGCTTGCCGCTCTGGTAGTAGGTCTGGATCAGCTGCTCGCGCATCTGGGTGTTGCCCGGATTGTCCTTCAGGACTTTCTGGATGTAGGTGATGGCTTTTGGATAGTCACGCGCGCGCAGGTAGATGCTGGCCAGCGCTTCGGTGATCTTCGATTGCTGGTTGGCGTTCAGCTTGCCGGACGCCAGCACGGATTCGAAGGCGCGGGCGGCGGTGTCATTCTCGCCGGCAGCGGCAGCGATCGAGCCACGGGTGTACTCCAGCTGGAATTTTTCCAGTTCGGACTTGTTGCCAACAGCGTCAGCTTCTTTCAGTTTCGCCAGAGCTTCCTTGTTCTTGCCGGAAGCGGCCAGTTTCTGTGCTTCTTGCAGTGGCTTGCCCACTTCGGCGCGGACAGTTTGCGCGTGTGCGACGGACAGGCCCACCATCGGGGCGGCTGCATTGAAACCAATGGCGGCCATTACCAGGCCGAGATGTGCGAGACGAAACTTGGTCATGGGGTGATTTTCTTTCTTCAAAATGCGAAATAGGCAGGATAACCTGCCTATTTGGGAAAATAAAGGGTGTATTGACCCAATTATTTACTGGAACTGCTCGTTGCCGACCAGACCGATCTTGGTGACGCCGAGACGCTGGGCCGAAGCCATTACGCCTGCAACCACACTGTAGTTAACCAGCTTGTTGGGACGCAGGTGCACTTCAGGCTGGTCAGCCTGTGCCGCTACGTTCATCAGCTTGGCTTCCAGGGCGCTGCGGTCAGGAACGACCACGTTGTCCCACAGGATGGTGCCGTCGAAGTCAACGTCGATGGTCACAACCACAGGTTCCTTGGTTGGCGGTGGTGGGGTACCGACCGGCATGTTCAGGTTAACCGAGTGGTTAGCTTTCGGAATGGTAATGATCAGCAGAATGATCAGAACGAGCATGACGTCGATCATCGGCGTCATGTTCATTTCCATCATCGGTTCCGCTTCGCCGCCGGAACTGCCTACGCTCATACTCATGAATTGTTTCCTTTTCAGAAGGCCGCCCCCAATACTGCCGGGGGCGGCTTGTTCTTACATCTTATCAGGCGGTTCGGTGATGAAACCGACCTTCTGGATGCCAGCGCGCTGGGTGGTGTAGATCACACGGCCGATCGATTCATATTTCGCGTCTTTGTCGCCGCGCACATGAACTTCAGGCTGAGGCACCTTCACAGCTTCCTCTTTCAGAAAATCGAACAGCTCATTGGCGTCGCGCATTTTCTTCTGGTTCCAGTAGATGTCGCCATCTTTGTTAACAACGATGTTGACGTTCTCTGGTTTGGTCTGGATCGCCTGGTTGATCTCTTCTGGCAGAGAAATCTTCTGCAGTTTGAGAACGACCGGGCTCGTGATCAGGAAGATGATCAGCAGAACCAGCATGATGTCCACGAGCGGAGTCGTGTTGATCTCACTGTTAAGCTGCTCTTCTCCGCCTTCGGAGCCTACAGACATTGCCATGGTATTAGCCTACTTTTTTCGATGCAGCGTTCGAGGTGGACATGGCGCCGGAGATCAGCACGGAGTGCACGTCAGCCGAGAAGGAACGGATGTCTTCCATTGCGGTCTTGTTACGACGCAGCAGCCAGTTGTAGCCCAGAACGGCTGGAACTGCTACCAGCAGACCGAAAGCGGTCATGATCAGAGCGGCACCCACTGGACCTGCAACTTTGTCGATCGATGCGTTACCGGACATACCGATGTTGGTCAGCGCGTGGTAAATACCCCAAACGGTACCGAACAGACCGATGAACGGGGAGGTCGAACCAACAGTTGCCAGGAAGGACAGGCCATCGGACAGGCGGGACTGCACTTTGTCAACAGCGCGCTGGATGGACATGGTTACCCAGGTGGACAGGTCGATCTGTTCCAGCAGGGCGCCGTCGTGGTGCTGGGTGGCCTTGGTGCCGGTTTCCGCGATGAAGCGGAATGGGGAACCTTCGGTCAGGGTAGCGGTGCCGGCAGCGATCGAGGAGGCTTTCCAGAACTTGGTAGCCGCTTCTTTCTGCTGCTTGAAGATCTTCTGCTGGTCGATCAGCTTGGTCACGATGATGTACCAGGAGCCGATGGACATGATGGACAGGATGATCAGGGTAGCGCGGTCAACGAAGCCGCCATCCCAAACTGCAGCGATACCGAATGGGTTTTCCGCTTCTTCTTTAGCGCCGGCAGCAGCTGGGGCAGCTGGAGCGGCTGCTTCGGCTGCTGGTGCTGCGGCCGCGTCAGCTGCTGGAGCGGCGGCTGCGTCAGCAGGGGCCGAAGCTGCCGGGGCTGGTGCGTCAGCCATTGCTGGCGCGCTCACCAGGGCGGTAGCTGCGGTCACCGAGAACAGCACAGCGGCCAGTACAGCGGACAAACGGGTATTCTTAAACATGCTTCCTCCAAATTTGAAAAATTATCAGTTCGCTGGCTTAAACGACAACGGACTTACTTAGTTGCGAGACGGTGTACTGTCTCAGGTTTATTCCAGCGTCCAGACGTATTGCATCTGTTGCCAGGTTTCTTGCGGCTTGCCGTCCACGGTGGCCGGCTTGAATTTGCACTTGGAGATGCCGGCAACGGCAGCCTTGTCCAAATCACGGAAACCACTAGATTTCACTACTTTCGAATCGCCTACACGGCCGTCCGCAGAGATCAGGAACGACAGGGTAACCGTACCGGTTTCTTCGTTACGCAGCGACGACTTTGGCCACTCTGGCTTAGCGCAGGTGGTGAAGTCAACCACGGCAGGGGTCTTCACACCAGTTGCCGGAGGGGCAGGAGGTGCTGGCGGAGCCGCTGGCGGGGCTGGACGAATATCGGTGGTGGCTGGCTTCACGTTGGTCGCGTTGGCGATCACGTTCTGCTGCGGCGGCGGTTGCTGCACGTTCACTTCGACCGGAGGAATGAATGGCGGTGGTGGTGCCTTCATCTCAGGAGGAGGTGGCGGTGGCGGCAGTTCTTTTGGTGGAGGTGGGGCAACCTCCTCGATGATCTTGGTCTCCACCGGTTCGATCATCTTGCTGATCATACGCTTGCCCAGGCCGGATACGATGCCGTAACCGACTACAAGGTGCAGGACTACGACGAACGCGATGCCCGTATAGTTCTTCTTCCCGGCAATTTTCTCGTTATCACTGAAATTCATGCCTGCTTTCTCCAATACCAACTCTTTGTGTTGCTACTTTTAAACCCCCAAAATGGCGACACAAAACCTACAGCCGCATCCGGGACGTCGGCGAATTATACATACGAATTTTGGATTTTTGCATAGAATTTTGTCCGTAAAACCGTTTAAATTTCATGCCCTTAGCCCCATATTGGCAGGCTGGCATCTGATGCCCGCTAGACCATCTGGCAGAAAAAGCAAGAGAAAATTGAGTGTTTTTTCGCCCTTGCGATTGATCTTCATCAGTTTTTTGCGAACACTGAAGATTCCTCGCCAACAGCGCTGGCGAGGTTGAGGAAATTTGGTGAAGTGTGTTGCTTTGACGTAACTATGTCAAAACACGCCCGGTCAGATCACCCGGTTACGCTTTTCGCGCTTGCACTCGATGGTGCTGATCACCTGGCCGTCCGGTGATACCGTGTCCAGGTGGACGTCGAATCCCCACAGCCGGGCTACATGTTTCAGCACTTCGTTGGCCTGCTGGTTCAGGGGACGGCGGTTGTACTGCGTATGGCGCAGTGTCAGGGCGCGGTCGTCGCGGGTATTGACCGACCACACCTGTATATTAGGCTCGCGGTTGCCCAGGTTGTACTGGTCGGCCAGCATTTGCCGCACGTAGCGGTAGCCCAGTTCATCGTGGATGGCCGAAACGGCCAGCTTGTCATTCTTGTCGTCGTCCAGGACCGCAAAGAAGTGGAACTCGCGGATCAGGCGCGGCGAAAGGTACTGGGCGATGAAGCTTTCGTCTTTGAAATTGCGCATCGCGAAGTCGAGCGTCTTCTTCCAGTCGCTGCCGGCGATGTCGGGGAACCATTCGCGGTCTTCCGGCGTTGGGTTCTCACAGATTCGTCGGATGTCTGACATCATGGCGAATCCGAGGGCATAGGGATTGATGCCGTTGTAATACGGGCTGTGCACCGGCGGCTGGTACACGACATTGGTGTGGCTCTTGAGGAATTCCATCATGAAGCCATCGCTCACCACGCCTTCGTCGTACAGCTGGTTGAGGATGGTGTAGTGCCAGAAGGTGGCCCAGCCTTCGTTCATGACCTGGGTCTGGCGCTGCGGGTAGAAGTACTGGCTGATCTTGCGCACGATGCGCACGATCTCGCGCTGCCACGGTTCCAGCAGCGGCGCGTACTTCTCTATAAAGTACAGCAGGTTTTCCTCCGGCTCCGGCGGGAAGCGCGGCGCCGGCTTGTCGACCGCTTCCTCCTCGCGCCGCGGCACGGTGCGCCACAGCTCATTGATCTGCGACTGCAGGTAGGCTTCGCGCTCCTTCTGCTTCAGCTGTTCCTGCGCCAGCGACAGCTTGGCCGGCCGCTTGTAGCGGTCGACGCCGTAATTCTGGATCGCATGGCAAGAGTCGAGCAGCAATTCCACCGCGTCGATGCCGTGCCGCTGTTCGCACTCGCTGATATAGTTCTTGGCAAACAGCATGTAATCGATGATGGCGTCGGCATCGGTCCAGGTGCGGAACAGGTAGTTGCCCTTAAAGAATGAATTGTGCCCATAGGCAGCATGCGCTATCACCAGCGCCTGCATGGTCAGGCTGTTCTCCTCCATTAAATAGGCAATGCAGGGATTGGAGTTGATGACGATCTCGTACGCCAGCCCCATTTGCCCGCGCTTGTAGCCTTTCTCGGTAGCAAGGAAGTGCTTGCCGAACGACCAATGGGCGTAGGACACCGGCATGCCGACCGAGGTGTAGGCATCCATCATTTGCTCGGCCGTGATGATTTCCAGCTGGTTCGGATAGGTATCGAGGCCGAAATTGTGCGCCACGCGCCGGATTTCCTCGTGCGCCTGCTCGATCAGTTCAAAGGTCCACTCCGACTGCTCCGGCAGGGCCCGTGGATGCGGCGGGCGTTTGGTCATCTGGTTCATTTTGGCTGCTTCTTGAACAGTTCGCGGAACACCGGGTAAATATCGGCCGGCGTGACTATCTTCTGCATGGCGAAGTGCTGGTGGTATTCCGGCACCTGGGAGTATTGCTCCCACAGGTTCTGCGGCGGCCCGTCGGTGATCTCGACATAGGTGTAGTACTGCACCTTGGGCATGATGGTGTTGACCAGCAGCTGCCGGCACAGCACGGAATCGTTGTCCCAGTTGTCGCCGTCGGACGCCTGCGCCACATAGGCATTCCAGCTGCCGCCGCCAAAGCGCTCGTCGATGATCTTGTTCAGCAGGTGCAGGGCGGAGGACACCACGGTGCCGCCCGACTCGCGCGAGTGGAAGAATTCATTTTCGTCCACCTCGGACGCCGCCGTATGGTGGCGGATGAACACCACTTCGATCTTGTCGTACACGCGCTTGAGGAACAGGTAGAGCAGGATGAAGAAGCGCTTGGCCGTATCCTTGCGCTGCTCGTCCATCGAACCCGACACGTCCATGATGCAGAACATCACGGCCTGGGTCATCGGTTTGGGTACCTTGATGCGGTTCGAATAGCGCAAGTCGAACGGGTCGATGTACGGAATCGCCAGCAGCCGCGTGTGCAGGTGGTGGATCAGCTTCTTCAGCTCGATCACCTGCGGGTCGTCCAGCGGCGCGCCGGCCACCAGCAACTCCTCCAGCTCGCGCTCGGCCTCGATCAGCCGCTTGCGCGAGGAGCCGCCCACGGCAATGCGCCGTCCGAGCGCGCCGCGCAGCGAGCGCAGCACGTGGATATTGGACGGCGTGCCGGACACGGTATACCCGGCGCGCTGCTGCTTGAACTCGGTGGTCGCGGTCAGTTGGGTCTTGACCATATGCGGCAGTTCCAGGTCTTCGAAGAAGTAGTTCATGAATTCTTCGCGCGACAGTTCGAAGATGAAATCGTCCTCGGTGGTCTGGTCGCTGTTGCCGGCGCGGCCACGGCCGCTGCCGCCACCGCCTTTGGGGCGGTTGATCTGGTCGCCTTTCTGGTATTCCTGGTTGCCCGGGTTCACTACTTCCCAGACACCGCCATGGGCATGCCCGAACGAGGGCTCGTTCACGTCCTTGACGGGAATCGACACCTTTTCGCCATTCTCGATATCGGTAATCGAGCGCCCCTTGATGGCGCGCCCGACCGCATCCTTGATCTGGCCCTTGTATCGCCGCAAAAATCGTTCGCGGTTGATCGCGGACTTGTTCTTGCCCTGCAAACGACGGTCGATGAGGTAAGTCATGTGCCTCCTGCCTGCTTGATTGGCGCGTCCTGATTATCCACCTTTTGGCTCAGGACGACTTCCGCACGCGCAGATACCATTCGCACAACAGCCGGACTTGCTTGGCCGTGTAGCCCTTTTCCACCATGCGCGCCACGAAATCGGCGTGCTTGTTGGCGTCCTCGGCGCTGGCCTTGGCGTTAAAGGAAATCACCGGCAGCAGTTCCTCGGTATTGGAGAACATTTTCTTCTCGATCACCGTGCGGAACTTCTCGTAACTGGTCCAGGCCGGGTTCTTGCCGCCATTATTGGCACGCGCGCGCAGGCCGAAGTTGACGATCTCGTTGCGGAAGTCTTTCGGGTTCGAAATCCCGGCCGGCTTCTCGATCTTCTCCAGCTCGTTGTTCAGCGATTCGCGGTCGAAACTCTCGCCGGTATCCGGGTCGCGGTATTCCTGGTCCTGGATCCAGAAGTCGGCAAAGGTCACGTAGCGGTCGAAGATGTTCTGGCCGTATTCCGAATAGCTCTCCAGGTAGGCGGTCTGGATCTCCTTGCCGATGAATTCGACATAGCGCTGGGCCAGGTGCTCTTTTATATAGGAGAAGTATTTTTGTTCGGTCTCCGGCGGGAACTGCTCGCGCTCGACCTGCTGCTCCAGCACGTACAGCAGGTGCACCGGGTTGGCCGCCACCTCGGTCGAGTCGAAGTTGAACACCTTCGACAGGATCTTGAAGGCGAAGCGGGTCGACAGGCCGCTCATGCCCTCGTCCACCCCGGCATAGTCGACGTATTCGTGGATGGACTTGGCTTTCGGGTCGGTATCCTTGAGGTTTTCGCCGTCGTACACCAGCATCTTGCTGAAAATGCTCGAGTTTTCCGGCTCCTTCAGGCGCGACAGGATGGCGAACTGCGACATCATGCGCAAGGTGCCGGGCGCGCAGGGCGCCTTGTCGAGCGAGGAATTGTGCAGCAGCTTCTCGTAGATCTTGATCTCGTCGGTGACGCGCAGGCAGTAGGGCACCTTGACTATATAGATACGGTCGAGGAATGCCTCATTGTTGCGGTTGTTCTTGAAGCTCTTCCACTCAGATTCGTTCGAGTGCGCCAGGATGATGCCCTCGAAGGGGATGGCGCCAAAGCCTTCCGTGCCCTTGTAATTGCCTTCCTGGGTGGCAGTCAGCAGCGGGTGCAGCACTTTGATCGGCGCCTTGAACATTTCCACGAATTCCATCAGGCCCTGGTTGGCCAGGCACAGGCCGCCGGAATAGCTGTAGGCGTCCGGATCGTCCTGCGCATAGTCTTCCAGCTTGCGGATGTCGACCTTGCCGACCAGGGAGGAAATGTCCTGGTTGTTCTCGTCGCCCGGCTCGGTTTTGGAGATGGCGACCTGTTTCAG
Source organism: Pseudoduganella sp. (assembly GCF_041914865.1). Classification (NCBI taxonomy): domain Bacteria; kingdom Pseudomonadati; phylum Pseudomonadota; class Betaproteobacteria; order Burkholderiales; family Oxalobacteraceae; genus Pseudoduganella; species Pseudoduganella sp. The sequence continues at coordinate 91,077 of NZ_JAYSCO010000005.1, forward strand.
CACCGAAGGGTAGCGCTTGACCACGCGGAACTGGTTGATGTCGCCATTGAACTCGTGCAGGCGCTTGACGGCCCAGGGCGAGGGAATATTGCGCAGGTAACGGCGCGGGATGCCGTAGTCCTCTTCCAGGATGGTGCCATCCTCCGCCTCGCTGAACAGGCCGAGCGGCGATTCGTTCACCGGCGAACCTTTCAGGCAATAGAAAGGCACTTGCTCCATCAGGGATTTGAGCTTTTCCGCGATCGAAGACTTGCCGCCGCCGACCGGGCCCAGCAGGTAGAGGATTTGCTTGCGCTCTTCCAGCCCCTGCGCCGCATGGCGGAAGTAGGCGACCACCTGCTCGATCACGTCTTCCATGCCGTAGAACTCGCGGAAGGCGGGGTAAATCTTGATGACCTTGTTGGCGAAGATGCGGGACAGGCGCGTGTCGTTGCGCGTATCGACCAGGGTGGGTTCGCCAATGGCAGCCAGCATGCGTTCAGCCGCCGAAGCGTAGGTCAGGCGGTCCTTCTTGCAAAGCGCGAGGTATTCGGAGAGGGACATTTCCTCTTCCTTGGTGCGCTCATACCGTGCTGCGTAGTTGTCAAAAATGGTCATGTGAATGTCCTTTATTGAAAAACCTACTCGTCACATGGTCGGCAGTCTTAGCGTGGGCTGCAGGCCTGCTCTAACTTGCGCCAGCTTGCCTGAGGTGCCAGGGATTGCCCGAGGCTCGGAGCTGGATCATTATTAGCCGGCGGAGGGATGGTTGCCGGGCTCGAAACGCATCTTACGTTGATGAAATTTATTATTGCTCTATTGGATGGAGAAGTAAAGCTGGCTCTGCCCCCCTCGCGCGTTGGCACCACAGTAGCACGGCTGGCCCGACTCTGCAGCACACTTAATTGAAGTAAGATGGCACACCTAGCCCGCAGCCAGAGAGAACAAGAAATGACCATCCAAATGCGCTCCATCGTGCAGAACATGCCCAAGGCTGAACTGCACATCCATATTGAGGGTTCGCTCGAGCCCGAACTGATTTTTGCCCTGGCTGAACGCAATGGCGTGCAGCTGGCCTACCCGTCGGTGGCAGCGCTGCGCGCCGCCTATGCCTTCACCGACCTGCAGTCCTTCCTCGACATTTACTATGCCGGCGCCAGCGTGCTGCTGAAAGAGCAGGACTTTTACGACATGACCATGGCCTACCTGCAGCGCGCCAAGGCCGACCATGTGCGCCACGCGGAAATCTTCTTCGACCCGCAAACCCATACCGCGCGCGGCGTGCCGATCGAAACGGTCATCCATGGCATCCACCGCGCCTGCCAGGAGGGCCCGATCAGCGCCACGCTGATCCTGTGCTTCCTGCGCCACCTGAGCGAGGAGGATGCCATGGCCACCCTGGAAGCGGCGCTGCCTTACCGCGACAAGTTCATCGGCGTCGGCCTCGACTCGTCCGAAGTGGGTCACCCGCCGGAAAAATTCGCGCGCGTCTTCGCCCGCGCGCGCGATCTCGGCCTGCACCTGGTGGCGCATGCCGGGGAAGAGGGGCCGCCGGCCTATATTGAAGCTGCCCTCGACGTGCTGAAGGTCGAGCGCATCGACCACGGCGTGCGCTGCCTGGAAGACCCGGCCCTGACACGCCGCCTGGCGGCCATGCGCATGCCGCTGACGGTCTGCCCGCTGTCCAACACCAAGCTGCGCGTGTTCGACCAGATGACAGACCACAACCTGCTGCAACTGCTGGATGCCGGCCTGGTGGCCATGGTCAATTCCGACGACCCGGCCTATTTCGGCGGCTATATGAACGACAATTTCGTCGCGGTGTTTGATGCGCTGCCGCTGGGCCTGGCACATGCCCACCAGCTGGCGCGCAACAGTTTTGAGGCCGCCTTCCTGCCGGCGGCCGACAAACAGCGCTACCTGGACGAAGTCGATACCTATTTTTCTGCCTTCAACGTGGTCTGACCAATGTTTAGACAAGCCCTGAGGATGACGGCGCGCGACTGGCGCGCCGGACAGTTGCGCTTCCTGCTGGTGGCGCTGGTGGTGGCGGTGGCGGCGCTGTCGGCCGCCGGCTTCTTCATCGACCGCCTGCGTGCCGGCCTGAACCGCGACGCGCACCAGCTGCTGGGCGCCGACATGGTGGCGGCCTATGACAACCCGATCCCGGCCGCCTGGCGCGAGGAAGCGCTGCGGCGTGGCTTGCGGGTGGCGGAAACGCAGGCCTTCCCCAGCATGGCGCAAGCCGGGGAGGGCGCTGCCGCGCGCTCGGTGCTGGTGTCGCTGAAAGCGGTCAGCCCGGACTATCCGCTGCGCGGCCGCGTCAAGGTCAGCACCGATTTCGCCCAGGCCAGCGAGAGTATCGGCAGCCCGGCCGCCGCCGCGCCCGCGCCCGGCACGGCCTGGATCGACCCGGCGGTGGCCAGCGCGCTCGACGTCAAGGTGGGCGCCATGCTGCAGCTGGGCGACAAACACTTCCGCGTGACCCAGCTGATCGCCGCCGAACCCGACCGCGGAGGCGGCTTCATCAACTTCGCCCCGCGCGTCTTCCTGCCCTTGTCCGACCTGGCCGCCACCAACCTGGTGCAGGAGGGCTCGCGCGTCGGCTACCGCCTGCTGGTGGCCGGCAACGGCCCCAGCGCCAAGCCGGCGCAGGAATACGGCGAATGGCTGCGCGACCTGGTCAAGCGTGACAATGTGCGCGGCGTGCGCGTCGAATCGCTGGAAGAAGGGCGCCCGGAAATGAACGCCACGCTCGACCGCGCCGACCGCTTCCTGTCCCTGGTCGGCCTGCTGTCGGCCATGCTGGCCGCCGTTGCCGTCGCCATGGCGGCGCGCCGCTTCATGCAGCGCCACCTGGACGCCTGCGCCATGCTGCGCTGCCTGGGCCTGACGCAGAACCAGGTGACCGTGCTCTATCTGGTGGAATTCCTGCTGGTCGGCCTGGCCGGCAGCGCGCTCGGCGTGCTGGTCGGCTTTGGCGCGCACTATGTGCTGGTCGAGCTGCTGGGCAGCCTGGTCGGGGCCGACATCCCGCCGCCGTCCGCGCTGCCGGCCCTGCAAGGCATGGCCACCGGCCTGCTGCTGCTGGCCGGCTTCGCCCTGCCGCCCATCCTGCAGCTGCGCAACGTGCCGCACAACCGCGTGATCCGGCGCGAACAGGCGGCGCCGAAACCGGCCGCCCTGGCCACCTACGGCCTCGGCATCGCCGCCTTCGGCGCGCTGCTGCTGTGGCAATCGAACGACGTCAAGCTGGCCGCCATGACTGGCGGCGGCTTCCTGCTCGGCTTTGCCTTGTTCGCCCTGGTCGGCTGGCTCGGCCTGCAGGCGCTGCGCCCGCTGCGCAACCTGTTCCCGCAGCAGGCCTGGCGCTTCGCCGTCACCTCGCTGCGGCGCCGCCCCGGCGCCACCGTGGTGCAGGTGGTGTCGCTCTCGCTTGGCCTGATGGCGCTGCTGCTGCTGACCGTGGTGCGCGGCGACCTGATGACGACCTGGCGCAACACCATGCCGCCGGACGCGCCGAACCGCTTCATCATCAATATCCAGCCCGACCAGAAGGACGCCATTGCCAGCCGCCTGCACGCGGCCGGGGTCAAGGAATTGCCGCTGTACCCGATGATCCGCGGCCGCCTGCTGGCCATCAACGGCAAAGTCATCACGCGCGACACCTATAGCGACGAGCGCGCGCGCGGCCTGGCCGAACGCGAATTCAACCTCTCCACCATGACCGAACTGCCGGCGCAGAACCAGGTCACCGCCGGCAAGTGGGCGATGGCGGGCCAGGCCGGCGAGGCCTCGGTGGAGGAGGGCCTGGCCAAGACCCTGGGCCTGAAGCTGGGCGACAGCATCCGCTTCGACATCGCCGGCTCGCCGGTGGAAGCGCGCATCACCAGCCTGCGCAAGCTGGAATGGGGCTCGATGCGGGTGAATTTCTTCGTCATCCTGAACCCGGCGCTGATGGCGGACACGCCGCAGACCTACATTACCGCCTTCCACATGCCGAAGGCGGGCGCCCATGCCGGCACGGCCCTGTCACGCGAATTCCCCAACCTCACCATCATCGATGTGGGCGGCGTCGTGCGCCAGGTGCAGACCGTGCTCGAGCAGGTGATCCAGGCGGTGGAATTCCTGTTCGCCTTCACCCTGCTGTCCGGTGTGCTGGTGCTGTATGCCGCCCTGATGGGTTCACAGGATGAACGGCGCCGCGAAGCGGGCCTGCTGCGCGCCCTGGGCGCCACGCGGCGCCAGCTGTCGCAAGCCCAGCTGATTGAATTCATGCTGGTGGGCGGCCTGGGCGGCCTGCTGGCCGCCACCGGCGCCGGCCTGATGGGATGGGGCCTGGCCACCTACCAGTTCAAGTTCCCCTGGACCATCAGCATCTGGGTCTGGCTGGCCGGCTTGCTGGCAGGCGCCGTGTGCGCCGTGATCGGCGGCTGGCTCGGCCTACGCAACGTGCTCAACCACCCGCCGCTGCAGACCCTGCGCGAAGCCTGACCGGCCCGCGCCGCCCGGCCGCCCTAGGCGGCCAGCGGCGGGGTATGCTGGCGCAGGAATTCGGCGTAAGGGGTGGGCTCGATGTCGAGCAGGGCCGGATCGACGTCGAACAGGGCGTAATAGTAGGTTTCCAGGCCCTGGCATACCTGCGGTTCCTTGCAGTAGCGGTGCCAATGCTGGCCCACTTCATCGGAATACATGCCGTCCGGCGGGAAGAAGGGCAGCATGCGCCGTTCTTCCAGCGCCTGCACCAGCGATTGCGGCGCGCCGCTGTCGCGCGCCATTTCCACCTGCGACTGGTAGCCGCGCGCGGTTTCCACCACCATCAGCTTGGCCGCGCCCTCGGCATTGAAGAACAGCACGCCGCTCGGGGCGGGGAACAGGTAGTGCTCGACAAAGCCATGCTCGCGGTACAGGCGCTGCACCACCTGCGCCAGCGCGCCGCAGCGCAGGAAGCTGAATTCGTGCAGCACCAGCATGTCGAGCAGGGTTTCCGACTGCTCCTGGAAGAAGGCTTTCTGCAGCGCCGCCACCTCTTCCTCCAGCCGGTCCAGCGCGTCGTCGGCGCTTTTCTTGATGTAGCGGTCGATCAGGCCGCGGTTGAAGGCGTCCACCGCGATCTTTTCGTCGGCCTGGCCGGTAAACAGGATCTTCTTGCACGGCAGGTGCTGGATCGCCTGGCAGAACGCCACCCCGTTCATCTGCGGCATCGAGTAGTCGACCACCAGCACCGAGGGGATGGAAAAACGCTGGCGCTGGCCGGAAATGCGGTAGATGCGCTCCAGGTCGACCGCCACATTGCGCTGCTCCGCCGACTGGTTCGGGTTATCGAAGTCCACCTGCAGCGGCAGTTCGCTGCTGCGGGCATTCACCTTGAACCATTCCAGGGCCTGCAGCGGGTCGTGGAAGCACACGCTGGCCTGCATGGGGTCGAGCTGGAACACCAGGCTATGCAGGAAGGTGTCGCTGTCGTCCACCAGGACGGTCATGGTGGGGTGGGCGTAAACGGGCAGTTTCATGGTTCAACGGCTGGCTGGTAATGGAAATTCGAGCACAAAGATAGCATATGCATGCTCGCGGGAGACACAATGCAGTCGCGCTTCCCACGCATGCATCACCTGGCGGCACAATGCCAGGCCGATACCGGCGCCATTATGCTCCGGATAGGCGAAGAAGCGTTGGAAAATCAGCGGCAAGTGGCGCGGCGCGATGCCGCAGCCGGTATCGATCACCAGCAGGCGCGGTACGCTGCGCGCGCCGTCGATCACGATGCGCACGCGCCCCTTGCCGGCGCGCTGCACCGATTGCATGGCGTTGCGCAGGAGGTTCAGCAGCAGCATGATGGCCAGCTCGTTCTGGCCGCCGAAGCGGAAATCGCTGCGCACCTGCAGCGCCACCAGCTGGCGCTGGGCCTCGCCGGTGAACGGGTAGCGGCGCAGGGCCGATTCCACCGTGTCGAGCATGGACACGGTTTCGTGCGGGTCCAGCTTTTGCCGCACCGCCTGCGCGCTCAGCAGGAACAGGTCGATCATGTGGTTCATGTGGCGCACCTCGTACTGCATGCGCCCCAGCGCCTGGCGCATGACGGGGTTGTCCTGGCCGCTGCGCTGCTGCAGGCGCGACAGGCCGCGCACATTGGCGTCCAGGCTGGCCAGCGGCGTGCGCATTTCGTGCGCCACCGCGCCCAGACCTCCGCCCAGGCCATCCAGCTTTTCCTCCTCCAGCGCCTTGCGGCTCAGGGAGAACACCCACATCCAGCCCACCAGGAACAGCTGCGCCGGCAGCAGCTGCAGCACGTCCTGCGACAGCAGCGTGTCGCCGGCGCCCAGCAGGGCCGCCAGCAGCGCCGCCGCGGCCACGCCGATGGCGCCCGCGCGCAGGGCCATGCGGAAGTCGAAATGGAACAGCGCCACCACCATCACCAGCATCACTTGCGACCAGGTGGCATTGGCGCGGTTCATCAGGAACATGAAGGTGCAGAAGAACGGCAGCTCAAAGGTCACCAGCAGCAGGGTGTACTGGTCGCGTTGCCGCGGCGGCAACCGGCGCGCCAGCAGGCCGCCCAGTGCCAGCACGGTGCCGATGGCGCGCAGCAGGACGCTTTCATACGGTTGCGGCAGCAGCCAGGCGAAAAAGGCGTAATACAGCGGGAAGCAGGTGATGCCCACCCAGCTCAGGGCGGCCAGGCGCAGGTCGGCAATTTCTTCGGCGCTGCGGGCGCGCAGCACCGATCGGATCAGGCGTGGGATCATCGTTCAATAATGGCGTTTTGTGCCGCTGTTTTGCGCGGAATCAGCACGAAGCTTGATCCACATCAATACCTCCATGCGCTATCATTATCCATATGAATGAAGAATCACGCACCCTGTATGAGGTTATCGGCGGCGAAACCAAGCTGCGCGAGATGGTCGACCGCTTTTATGACCTGATGGAGCTGGAGCCGGAATTTGCCGGCATCCGCGCCATGCACCCGCCCAGCACCGATGGTTCGCGCGACAAGCTGTTCTGGTTCCTGAGCGGCTGGATGGGCGGGCCCGACCTGTTTATCGAACGCTTTGGCCACCCGCGCCTGCGCGCGCGCCACCTGCCGTTCGCGGTCGGTTCCAGTGAACGCGACCAGTGGCTGCGCTGCATGGCCTGGGCCATGCAGGATGTCGGCATTGCCGAAGACCTGCGCCTGCGCCTGATGGAGTCGTTCTACCAGACCGCCGACTGGATGCGGAACAAGGCCGATTGATGGAGCTGTATATCCTGCTGGCGCTGGCCGCCGTCATCCTCGTCCTGCAAATCGTGATGCTGCTGCGCAGCCGTGGCGCCGACGTGGCCGACCAGCTGGACCGGGTCGAGCGCGAAGTGCGCCTGCAGCTGCAGGCCACCGCCCAGGCGCAGCGCCAGGAAATGGGCCACACGCTGGCGCAGGCACATGCCGCCACCGTGCAGCAGCTGGAAACCATGCGGCGCCAGATCGAGGTCCTGACCGAATCCAATACGCGCCGCCTGCTGGAAGTGCGCGTGGCGCTGGAAACCAAGATGCGCGAGCTGCAGGCCGACAACGGCGCCCGGCTGGAGCAAATGCGCAAGACGGTCGACGAAAAACTGCACGAGACCCTGGAAACGCGCCTGACCGAATCGTTCCGCCAGGTGTCCGAGCGCCTGGAGCGCGTGCACCAGGGCCTGGGCGAAATGCAGCAGCTGGCGCTGGGCGTGGGCGACCTGAAACGGGTGCTGACCAATGTGAAAACGCGCGGCACCTGGGGCGAAGTGCAGCTGGAAATGCTGCTGGAGCAGATTCTCACGCCCGACCAGTACGCCAAGAACGTGGAAACCGTCCCCGGCACCAATGCCCGCGTCGAATTCGCCCTCAAGCTGCCGGGCCAGAAGGAGGGCGGGGCGCCGGTGTGGATGCCGATCGACGCCAAGTTCCCGAAAGAGCAGTACGAGCGCCTGCTGGAGGCGGCCGACCGGGCCGACGCCGAAGCAGTGGCGGCGGCCGGCCGCGAGCTGGAACGCGCCGTGCGCAACGAAGCGCGCACCATCGCCGAGAAATACCTGTCGCCACCCATGACGACCGACTTCGCCATCCTGTTCCTGCCGACCGAAGGCCTGTACGCGGAAGTGATGCGCCGTCCCGGCCTGGCGGACGAGCTGCAGCGCGTGAACCGCGTCAGCATTGCCGGCCCATCGACGCTGACCGCGCTGCTGAATAGCCTGCAAATGGGCTTCCGCACGCTGGCGCTGGAAAAACGCTCGTCGGAGGTATGGCAGGTGCTGGGCGCGGTCAAGACCGAGTTTGCCAAGTTCGGCGACGTGCTAGCCGCCACCAAGACCACCCTGGAACGCGCCGCCCGCAATATCGAATCGGCCGAGGTGCGCAGCCGGCAGATGGCGCGCAAGCTGAAATCGGTGGAGGCGCTGCCGGCCGAGGCCGCGCTCCTGATGCTGGGCGGCGCCGACGCTGCCGAGGGCGCGGACGCCGCCGATGCCGACGCCGACAGCGCTGCCTGAGCGATGAGGCGCGTGGCCTGCCTGGCAATGGCAGTGCTGCTGCCTGCAGCCGCTGGCGCGCAGGCCGAAGCCTTTGTGCCAGCGGACGCCAGGCCCGCCATCCGCCCGCGCATCGGCGCGGCAAGCCTGCCCCCACAGCGCGACAGCTTCGGCCGTCCGCTGGGCATGCCCCACCCGCAAACCGCCGCCGCGCGCGCCATTGACCAGGCCTGGAAAAGGGATGCGGCCGAAGCCAGCCTGAAAGCCTGGTCAGAGGTCCTGGTCAAATGCCAGCAGGCCACCAACCCCGCCTGGACCAGCGCGATCATGCGCAGCGAACCGCAGCAGGCCCACTGCTACCGCTACTAAACCAGTCCTTCGAACAGGACGACATCGACCATATCGCCTGGTGCGATATTGCCTTGTTCATCGGGCAGCACCAGCATGCAGTTGGCCTCCGCCATCGAGCGCAGGATGCCCGAGCCTTGCGCGCCGGTGATGCGCACCTCGCGCGTGCCGTCCAGTGCGGTGGTCAGGATGCCGCGCTGGTACTCGGTGCGGCCCGGCTTTTTGCGGATCGCCTGCGCCGAGCGCACGCGCAGCAGCTGGTCGGCCGGCGCCTCGGCGCCCATCATGCGCAGCAGGGCGTGGCGCGCGAAGAAGTAAAAGCTCACCATCACCGCCACCGGATTGCCGGGCAAGCCAAACAGGTAGGCGCTGCGGCCGTTGGAACGCAGGCGGCCGAAGGCCAGCGGGCGGCCCGGGCGCATGCCGATCTTCCAGAAATGGACGTCGCCCACGGCGGCCATCACCTGCTTGGTGTAATCCGCCGCCCCGACCGACACGCCGCCGGAGGTGATCACCGCATCGGCGCATTCGCAGGCCGTGCGCAGCGCCTCTTCCAGCGACGCCGCGTCATCCTTGACGATGCCCATGTCGACGATGTCGCAGCCCAGGCGCTGCAGCATGCCGAACAGGGTGTAGCGGTTACTGTCGTAGACGCAGCCCTCGGCCAGCGCCTCGCCGATCGAGCGCAGCTCGTCGCCGGTGGAGAAGAAGGCCACGCGCAGGCGGCGCTGCACCGGCAGCTCGGCCAGGCCGAGCGAAGCGGCCAGGCCCAGGTCGGCCGGGCGCAGCAGTTTGCCTTTGCGCAGGGCGGGCGTGCCGGCGGCCAGGTCCTCGCCCTTGAAGCGGCGGTTGTCGCCGCTGCGCACCGTGTTGGGCGCGATGGTTACCGCCACCTCGCTCAGGTCGGCCGCCAGCTCCTGCGGCAGCACGGTGTCGCAGCCGTCCGGCATGACGCCGCCGGTCATGATGCGCACGCATTCGCCCGGTCCCGGCTGCAGCGCCGTCGGGCGGCCGGCGAGGACGGTGCCGATCACCTTCAGCGTGGTGTTGCCGTCGGTCTTGAGCTGGCTGCCGGCGAAGGCGAAGCCGTCCATCGCCGAGTTGTCGTGCGCCGGCACGTTGATCGGCGAGATCACATCGGCCGCCAGCACCCGGTCCAGCGCGCTGCGCAGGGCGACCTGTTCGACGCCGCGCACCGGCTGGACGAAGTCGCGGATGATGCGCTGCGCGCTGCGCACCGGCAGCGCATCGGGGTCGTAGGCGGACAGGCAGCTGGCCACGTCCTTCAAGGATGGATTGGCGGCCGCCTGTTCCTCCTGCTGCAGCTCTTCCAGCGTGTTGATGTTGCGGAAGGCTGCGCTGTCGCTGAACAGCACTTGCGCCACCTTGATCGATCTGTACCAGCCGTCCATGCGGCGTGCGCCGCTGGCGAGGTAGGCGTCCAGCGCCGGCAAGGCGCTCTTGCGCACCAGGCAGAACACGGGGTGCAGCTGGGTATGCGTGCTGCCTGCCGCATCGGTTTCCAGCGTGGCGGCAACGGCCAGGTCGGCGCCTTGCGCCTGCAAGGCGTCCAGCAGCCGCTGCGCCAGGTCGCTGGGCAGGAAGGGCGAGTCGCAGGGGGCGGTCAGCAGCAGATCGGTGGCGCAGTGGCGCAAGCCGGTTTGCAGGCCGGCCAGCGGGCCCTCGTAGCCTTCCAGCTCGTCCGGCAGCACCGGCACGCCAAGCGCGCTGTACGCGCCCAGGTTGCGGTTGGCGTTGATGGCGACGCTTGCCACTTGCGGCGCCAGGCGTTGCAGCACATGGGAAGCCAGGGTAGCGCCGCGGAAGGGCTGCAAGCCTTTGTCGACCCGGCCCATGCGGGTGCCGCGCCCGCCCGCCAGGATGAGTGCACTGATGCTGTGAAGCCGGTAATCCATCGACTGCTTAACCCCCGATATAAGACATTTCAACTTTGCCGCGCGCGCCTTGCGCCAGGCCGTCGGTATTGATGGTGCGCAGTTCCGAATAGCGGTCGCTGCGCGCGCGCCACAGCGCGCCGATGGCGGCCGATAGTTCGGCATCGCTGTGGCCGGCGCGCAGCAGGGCGCGCAAGTCATGGCCGCGCGAAGCGAACAGGCAGGTGTACAGCTTGCCCTCGGTCGACAGGCGCGCGCGCGAGCAGTCCTTGCAGAAGGCTTGCGTGACGCTGGAGATGACGCCGATCTCGCCGCTGCCGTCGGCATAGCGCCAGCGTTCGGCGGTTTCGCCGCTGTAGTTGGGATCGACCGGCAGCAGCGGCATTTCGGCGCCGATCATGCGCACCACGTCGGCCGATGGCACCACGTCGCGCATATTCCAGCCGTTGGAGGAACCGACGTCCATGAATTCGATAAAGCGCAGGATGGCGGGCGTGCCTTTGAAGTGGCGCGCCAGCGGCAGGATCTCCTGCTCGTTCATGCCGCGCTTGACGACCGTGTTCACCTTGACCGGGCCCAGGCCGGCCTGGTGCGCGACATCGATCCCGTGCAGCACGTCGGCCACGGCGAAGTCGACGTCGTTCATGCGCTTGAAGGTGGCGTCGTCCAGGGCGTCGAGCGAGACGGTGACGCGTTTCAGGCCGGCGTCCTTGAGCGACTGCGCCTTGCGCGCCAGCAGGGAGCCGTTGGTGGTGAGCGTGATGTCGAGCGGCTGGCCGCTGACGGTGCGCAGGCCGGCCAGCATTTCGACCAGCCGTTCGATGTGCTTGCGCAGCAGCGGCTCGCCGCCGGTCAGGCGGATTTTTTCCACGCCGTGCTCGATGAACAGGCGCGCCACGCGCGTGATCTCTTCGAAGGTCAGCAAGGCGTTGTGCGGCAGGTACTGGTAGTCCTTGTCGAACACCTCCTTCGGCATGCAGTAGACGCAGCGGAAGTTGCAGCGGTCGGTGATCGAGATGCGCAGGTCGTGCAAGGGACGGTCGAGCCGGTCCCGCAGGCTGCCGCTGGGCGCCTCGAGCGTGGCGGGGATGGCGGGCATCTGGCTGCGGCCATCGTTCAGGAGGATGATTTTTTCGGTCATGCTGGGTGTTCGCTTACATCCGGTACGATAGCACGACGCCAGCGATTGCACAGGCTATCAGCACGCGGATCGTTCCTTGCTTGAACCGCATTAAGGCTATCGCTGCCGCAGCGGCAATAGCCATGGCTGGCCATTCCCATCGGCCGCCCGGATGGAACACATGGATGCCGAAAAATAGTGCCAGGCTGGCAATGACGCCAACCACGGCGGCGGCGATGGCGGTGAGCGGGGCGGTCATGCGGATATTGCCGCGGGTGGATTCCACCAGCGGTCCGCCGGCCAGGATGAATACGAAGGAGGGCACGAAGGTGAACCAGGCGGCCACCAGGGCGCCCAGCACGCCGGCCATGGCGGGCTGCCCGGCGATGGCCTGGTGGGTCCAGGCGCCGACGAAGCCGACGAAGGCCACCACCATGATCAAGGGGCCGGGCGTGGTTTCGCCAAGCGCCAGGCCGTCCACCATCTGGCTGGCGGTCAGCCAGTGGAAGTGTTCGACGCCGCCCTGGTAGACGTAGGGCAGCACGGCATAGGCGCCGCCGAAGGTCAGCAGGGCGGCCTTGGTGAAGAACCAGCCCATTTGCGCCAGCGTCTGCTGGCTGCCGAAGCACCAGGCCAGCAGCAGCCAGGCGCCGGCCATCAGGGCGATGCCGGCGGCGCTGGCGCGCGCCAGCCCGGCCCAGCTGAAGCGGGCGTGCGGCGGCGTTGGCGTGTCGTCGTCGATCAGCGCGCGCGCATGGGCGCTAGCCGGCGCGGCGGCGGCGTGGCCGGCGGCCAGCGTGAAGTAGCGTGGGCGCAGGCGGCCGCCGAGCCAGCCCACCAGGGCGGCGCCGGCGACCAGCGCGGGGAAGGGCAGGTGCAGCAGGCTGATGGCGATAAAGGCCGCCAGCGCGATGGCGGCCAGCAGGCCGTTGCGCAGGGTGCGCTGGCCAATGCGCCAGGCGGCGGCCAGCACAATGGCGACCACCGCCGGCTTCATGCCGTACAGGATGCCGGCCACCGCCGGCAGGCTGCCGTATGCCATATAAGCCCACGACAGGCCGATCAACAGCAGCAGCGAGGGCAGCACGAACAGGATGCCGGCGATGATGCCGCCCAGCGTGCGGTGCATCAGCCAGCCGATGTACACGGCCAGCTGCGTTGCTTCCGGGCCGGGCAGCAGCATGCAGTAGTTGAGGGCGTGCAGGAAGCGCTGTTCGGAGATCCAGCGCCGGCGCTCGACCAGTTCGGCGTGCATCATGGCGATCTGGCCGGCCGGGCCGCCGAAGCTGATGCAGCCGAGCTTGAACCAGTACAGGATCGCTTCCGGCAGGGGCACGTAAAAAAGGGAAGCACCAGGCTTCCCTTTTTCGGTGGCGTCTGGCCGGTTAGCCATTTACCTTGGTTTCAACCTGCACCAGCGGCTCGTTGGCGACCGGCGGCTGCGGCTTGCGCTCGCGCGGCACACGGATCGGCTGGGCGCTGGCGGCAGCGGCGGCAGCTTCCTGCGCGGCGCGTACCTTGGCGGGGTCGGTCACGGCCATGGACAGGCCGGCAGCAGCCAGCATGTCGTCCACATTGGCGGCAGCAGCGGCCGGAGCCGGGGCTGGCGCTGGTGCTGGTGCCGGCGCTGGTGCGGCAGCCACTGGGGCGGCTTCAGGGGCGGCGGCAGGTGCAGCCTCCACTACCTCGGCGGCGACTTCTTCCGCTGCTGCCGGCTCGGCAGCAGCTGGCGCCGCTTCGGCGAATGGCAGGACGCCTTGTGGCGATGCCGGGGCTGCCGGCTGCGCCGCAGGGGCTGCTTCGCTGACTTCGGCCGCAGGGGTCGTCACCGGCAGTTCGACAGCGATTGGTTCCACTGGCGCAACTGCGACCGGCGCGGCGGCCGGGGCTTGCACGGCAGGCTCAACGGCGGCCGGGGCAGCGGCAGGCGGCTCGGCGGCAGCTGGCGCTTCCGCAACTGGCGCGGCCACGACTGGCTCGGCAGCAGCTGCAACTTCCACAGCGGCGGCAGCGGCAGCTTCGGCAGCGGCGCCTTCAACCGCAGCGGTGGCAGCCGCCTCGGTCGCGACCGGCTCAGCGGCAGCGCTGACCGCGACGCTGGCCGGCGCGGCGGCCTCGCCTTCGGCCGGTGCCACGGTGAAGGTGGCTTCGGTCATGCCTTCCACGCCTTCGGCGCCTTCGCGCTCACGGCGGTTGCGGTTGCGGCCGCCGCGACGGCGGCGACGGCGTGGCTCATCGCCACTTTCCGCGCCTTCGTTTTCTTCAGCGTCCGGGCCGGTGTTGGCGACTGCTTTCACCAGGACCGGGGCGTCCGGGGCGCCGGTGCCGGTGCCGACCGGGCCGACGCCGGCGGCTGCCAGTGCCAGTTCCTCGGCCTTGGCTTCCGCTGGTGCCGGTTTCTCGGCACGTGGCTCGCGCGGTGGGCGCGGCTGGCGTGGCTCACGCGGTTCGCGTGGTTCGCGCTCGGCACGTGGCTCGCGCTCGGCGCGCTGGCCTTGCGCCGCCTCGGCGCCTTCACGCTGCTCGCGTGGCTCACGCGGCTGGCGTGGTTCGCGCGGCTCGCGCGGCTCACGCGGTTTGCGCGCTTCGGCTGCCGGCTTGGCTTCCTCGGCCCCTGGACGCGGGCCTGGCTCGCGCTCTTCACGCTCGCCACGGCCGCCTTTGCCGCCACGGTTGCGGCCACGCTGGCCGCGGTCCTTGCGGTCGCCGCGCTCGGCGTTGGCAGGGGCCTTGGTCACGATGACCGGTGCTTTCGGCTGTACCGGCTCTTCCTTGTCACCGCCGGTGAAGAAGGAGATCAGCTTGGCGAAGAAACCTTTTTCCGCTGGTGCGGCCGGGGCGGCAACGCGTGCGGCCGGCGCTTTGGCCGCTTCCGGCTTGTGCTCCACCATCGGCGCTGGTTGCTCAGGGGTAATGGTCTTGACCACGGCTTCCTGGCGCGGCTTCGACTCTTCCTTCTGGCGCTTGCTGAAGGACATATCGGTTTCCGCGGCTTCCGCCATGGTGTACGACGCGGCGTGGTCTTCCAGGCGCGGATCGTCGTGCTTGATGCGTTCCAGCTTGTAGTGCGGGGTTTCCAGGTGCTTGTTCGGGATCAGGATCACGGTGATGCGGTGACGGGTCTCGATCTTCAGCACTTCGCCGCGCTTCTCGTTCAGCAGGAAGGCTGCCACATCGACTGGCACCTGCACGTGGATGGCGGCGGAATTTTCCTTCATCGCCTCTTCCTGGATGATGCGCAGCACCTGCAGGGCGGACGATTCGGTATCGCGGATGTGGCCGGTGCCGGAGCAGCGCGGGCAGGTCACGTGCGAACCTTCCGACAGGGAAGGGCGCAGGCGCTGGCGCGACAGTTCCATCAGGCCGAAGCGCGAAATCTTGCCCATCTGGACGCGCGCGCGGTCGTGGTGCAGGGCGTCTTTCAGGCGCTGCTCGACTTCACGCTGGTTCTTCGACACTTCCATGTCGATGAAGTCGATCACGATCAGGCCGCCCAGGTCGCGCAGGCGCAGCTGGCGCGCCACTTCGTCGGCCGCTTCGCAGTTGGTGTGGAAGGCGGTGGTTTCGATGTCCGAGCCGCGGGTGGCGCGGGCCGAGTTGACGTCGATCGACACCAGCGCTTCGGTGTGGTCGATCACGATGGCGCCGCCGGATGGCAGCGGCACGGTGCGGCTGTAGGCGGTTTCGATCTGGTGTTCGATCTGGAAGCGCGAGAACAGCGGCACGTCGTCGCTGTAGCGCTTCACGCGGTGCACCATGTCCGGCATCACGTGCGACATGAACTGGTGCGCCTGTTCGTAGATCTCGTCGGTGTCGATCAGGATCTCGCCGATGTCAGGCTGGAAGTAGTCGCGGATGGCGCGGATGACCAGGGAGGATTCCTGGTAAATCAGGAAGGCGCCGGAGGCTGCCTTGGAGGCGCCTTCGATCGCGCGCCACAGTTGCATCAGGTAGTTCAAGTCCCACTGCAGCTCTTCCACGGTACGGCCGATGCCGGCGGTACGGGCAATCACCGACATGCCTTGCGGCAGGTCCAGCTTGTCCATGGTTTCGCGCAGTTCCTGGCGCTCTTCGCCTTCCACCCGGCGCGAAACGCCGCCGCCGCGTGGGTTGTTCGGCATCAGCACCAGGTAGCGGCCGGCCAGCGAGATGAAGGAGGTCAGTGCCGCGCCTTTGTTGCCGCGTTCTTCCTTTTCCACCTGCACCATGATTTCCTGGCCTTCGCGCAGCGCTTCCTTGACGGATGCATTGCGGACGTCGACGCCTTCGCGGAAATAGGAACGGGCAACTTCTTTAAAGGGGAGGAAGCCGTGGCGGTCTTCGCCGTAGCTGACGAAGCAAGCTTCGAGGGAGGGTTCGATTCGAGTGATGACGCCTTTGTAGATATTGGACTTGCGCTGCTCTCGTCCGGCGGTCTCGATGTCGATGTCGATCAATTTTTGACCGTCGACAATTGCTACGCGCAGCTCTTCCTGCTGCGTAGCATTAAACAACATGCGTTTCATTTTTATTAACTCCGCGACCCTTGGGCCATGTCAAAGCCGCCTCCGTGGAAGCGGCGAAGTACAAGGATATACGCGTGAATTAAGGAGGCTGTAGGGAGAAATGCCTCACCATGCGGCGCAGCTGCGCGAAGCGCTGCCGCCGCATTGGGCGCATGAAGCCGATCGTCATGCCGAGTTTGCGCACAGCGTGCAACATCATCCAACGGCCCGAAACGTGTCGGGTGGCGGGAGAATGCAGGCGTGCGCACATCGTCGGGCCAGGGCATCTTGTATGGTGCCTTGGCGAAACGGCAAGCGTTATCCACTTCATCAAACCAGCGAGCAACGACTGTAGTGCTTGCTCGCCGGACTTATCCTAACAATCCAGCCAGTCTAATCCAGCACCCGCGCGCTCGAACCGATGGCAACAGTGGTTGCAACCCTGAACCGCGCACGAATGTGCGTATACAATTTTTTCCACCGAATTTGCTTGTAGGCGAGGCCAGTGGATACGCCCCTGTGTAAAATGTACGTTTAATTCTTTACACATGCAGCAGTTAAAACCGCGGCAAAACGATTATATATTCAAAATGAAGGACTTAGAGAGATTTTCTGGGAAGTCGGGCCAAAACAAGCCGCAAAAAGCCGATTCCGCTTCCACCCAACAGGTCCTGCCGCAAGCGCAATTCGTCACAATCACTGAAGAAGAGGCCGGACAGCGCATTGATAACTACCTGTTGCGTGTTTGCAAAGGTGTGCCGAAGAGCCACGTGTACCGTATCCTGCGTTCGGGTGAAGTGCGGGTCAACAAGGGCCGCATCGACCAGCTGTACCGCCTGAATGCCGGCGACCTGGTGCGCATCCCACCGATTCGTATTGCTGAGAAGCAAGAGTCGAGCGTTCCCGCCGCCGAATTCCCGGTTGTGTATGAAGACGCCCACCTGCTGGTGATCGACAAGCCGGCCGGCGTGGCCGTGCATGGCGGCTCCGGCGTCTCGTTCGGTGTGATCGAGCAGCTGCGCGCGGCCCGCCCGGAGGCCAAGTTCCTGGAGCTGGTGCACCGCCTGGACCGGGAAACCTCTGGTATTTTGTTAATCGCAAAGAAACGTTCGGCCCTGAACAGCCTGCACGACCAGATGCGCGACGGCCTGACCGACAAGCGCTACCTGACCCTGTGCGTGGGCGACTGGAAGAACAAGCGCCAGCACGTCAAGCTGGCATTGCATAAATACACGCTGCCGGACGGCGAGCGCCGCGTGCGCGTGCAGGCCGACGGCCAGGCCTCGCACACGGTTTTCAGCCTGCTGAAAAAGTTCGACGGTTTCGCCTTGCTGGAAGCCGAGCTGAAGACCGGCCGCACGCACCAGATCCGCGTTCACCTGCAATCTTCGGGCTTCCCCATTGCAGGTGACGACAAATACGGCGATTTCGCACTGAATAAGGCGCTGCAGAAAGCTACCGAAACGCGCGGCGCGCTGAAGCGTATGTTCCTGCACGCGCACCAGATTACGTTTACCCACCCGGAAACGGGCAAGCCGATGACCCTGAATGCGCCGCTGGCCGCCGAATGCCAGCGATTCTTGGTAAGCTTGGGTAATCCATTGAATTGAGAAAAACATAATGCCGAGAAAGCAATTTGACCTGATCGTTTTCGATTGGGATGGCACGCTGATGGACAGCACCGCCACCATCGTGAAATGTATCCAGGCCGCCGCCAAGGACCTGGCTTTGCCGATCCCGAGCCGGGAGCAGGCCGCCCACGTGATCGGGCTGGGCCTGGGCGAGGCGATGCAGGTGGCAATGCCGAATATCGACCCCAAATATTATCCGCGCATGGTGGAGCGCTACCGCTACCACTACCTGGCCAAGGACCATGAACTGACCTTGTTTGATGGAGTCCAGGAAATGTTGCAGGATTTGTCACAGCAGGGCTTCTTCCTCGCGGTGGCTACCGGCAAGAGCCGCGTCGGCCTGAACCGGGCGTTGAATGCGGCCGGCTTGCTGTCGACCTTCGATGCGACCCGTTGCGCCGACGAGACTTTCTCCAAGCCGCATCCGGCCATGCTGCAGGAACTGACCCGGGAACTGGGCCAGGACCTGAAGCGCACAGTCATGATCGGCGATACCACGCATGACTTGATGATGGCGCAAAATGCGGGATCTTCGGGCATCGCCGTCGAATATGGCGCACATCCAGTGGACCAGCTGGCGGCCTGCAACCCGCTGTTCTCGGCCTGCACGGTGCCGCAACTGCATCAGTGGCTGAACGAGAACGCGTGATGACGGCGGAAATCCTGGTGTGCGCCGCCGAGGCGCTGCTCGAGGGCGGCAAAGGCATCCGTTTTCCATTGCGTGCCGGCGGCGAGGACACGACCGGTTTCGTGGTGCGCTACGGCGGCAAGGTGTATGGCTACCTGAACCGCTGCGCCCATGTGCCGATCGAGCTGGACTGGGCGGAAGGCGAGTTTTTTGAATCGAGCGGCTTATATATTATGTGTTCCACCCACGGCGCGATCTATATGCCGGAAAATGGACAGTGCGCCGGCGGCCCATGCCGCGGCGGCCGTTTACGCCCGATCGCGGTCAGCGAACACGACAACAACATTTACTGGCAGCCTGACGATTACGTAGGGCCACGACCATGAGCGACAATACCGAGAATACTGGCCAGCCGGCATCCAGCCCGGCACCGAACCCGGCGCCGGCGGCGTCCGACAACCCGCCGATCAAGTGGGAACGCGAAGTCCTGGAAAAACTGGTCTTCGCCACTCTGAAGGAACAGCGCGCCAACCGCCGCTGGAGCATCTTCTTCAAAGTGTCGACATTGGCCATCATTTTCTTCGCCGTTGCCAGCTATTTCGGCATTAACCTGATGGGCGGCGATGCCGAAGCGCTGGGCCGCCATACCGCCCTGATCGAAATCGAGGGCAGTATCGAAACTGAAGGCAGCGGCGCGGCCGATGTGGTGATCCCCTCGCTGAACAAGGCGTTTGCCGATACCGGCTCGGTGGCCGTGGTACTGCACATCAACAGCCCGGGCGGCAGTGCCGTCCAGGCCGGCATGATCGTGGACGAGATTCATCGCCTGCGCCGCGGCTATCCGCAAAAACCGCTGTATGTGGTGGTGGACGAGATTTGCGCCTCGGGCGGCTATTACATAGCCTCGGCGGCGGACCGCATCTACGTCAACAAGGCCAGCATCATCGGCTCGATCGGCGTACTGATGGATGGCTTTGGCTTTACCGGCACCATGGAAAAGCTGGGGGTCGAGCGCCGCCTGTTGACTGCCGGCGAGAACAAGGGCTTCATGGACCCGTTCAGCCCGCAGTCGGAAAAGCAGAAGCAGCACGCCCAGACCATGCTGAAGGAAATCCACCAGCAATTCATCGACGTGGTGCGTACCGGGCGCGGCAAGCGCCTGAAGGAAACGCCGGACATGTTCTCCGGCCTGTACTGGACCGGCGCGCGCGCCATCGAGATGGGCCTGGCCGATGACCTGGGCAGCGTGGACAGCGTGGCGCGCGACGTGGTCAAGGCGGAAGACATTGTCGACTACACCCAGCACGAAAACCTGCCGGAACGCGTGTTGAAGAAGTTTGGCGCCGCAGTGGGACATGGCGCCATCAAGGCGGCAGCGGATGCCGCGAAACCTAGCCTGCGCTAGGAGTTGGCTCAGCAGTCAACATTGGCATTTTTGCTTGCCATTTCCCCGACGTGGACTATATTGACGGTGTAGTTCGAGTCAAGGGGAGGGCGACAAGCAATCAATTCTTGAGGCAGACTACGCAGCCGCATCTCGGATGCGGAGTTGAGTGAATTCACATTCCTCGTTACTGTCTCTTTGGGAGGCAAGAGAACGGCGGCCTTTGGCCGCTGTTTTCGTTTCTGCAGCGTCTGCCGCCGTGGCAAAACCGCCCCGCACCATCCAGTCCGCCAGCTCGGCCTGGCGCGCCCGGCGCCAGGCGGCCTGCGGCATGTGCTCCGCCTGGCCGCTCCAGCGCGCCACCGCCAACTGGGTTTCCAGCGCAGCAGCATGGGCCAGCGCCAACGACTTCCGGTTGATGTCCAGTTTCATTTGCTGAGATCTCCCTAAGATATTCCTATAGCCCATTCAGCAGATTCCTAATGCTATTTAAGTGTAACAATTCGATCGTCACACCCTTTGATCTGCGTCAATAGGTAGGCTTGCGGTAACGTAAATCCGGTAAAATCCCGCCCCATGAGTAAATTATCCCTGGACCGAATCCTGCAGTCGCAAGGCTTCGGCACCCGTAAGTACTGCCGCGCCCTGATCGAAGATGGCGACGTGTCGATCGGCGGCGAAGTGCAGGACAACTATAAAGCGACGTATGAGGCCGAGGGCCTGGTGCTGCAAGTTTTCGGCGAAGAGTGGGTGGTGCGCGAGCGCGTCTACATTGCGCTCTACAAGCCATCCAACTACGAATGCTCGCGCAAGCCGAGCCACCACCCTGGTGTGCTGACCTTGCTTCCAGAGCAATTCACCTGGCGCGACGTGCAGCCGGTGGGCCGCCTCGACCATGACACCACCGGCATGCTGCTGATGTCCGACGACGGCCCGTTCATCCATGCCCAATCCTCCCCCAAGCGCCATGTACCCAAGGTGTACCAGGCCACCACCGCCGAGCCGGTAACCGATGAACTGGTGGCCCAGCTGCTGGCCGGGGTCCAGCTGCACGATGAACCGGCGCCGCTGGCTGCCGTCACCTGCATCAAGCGCGGCGAACACCAGCTCGAGATCGTGCTGGAGCAGGGCAAGTACCACCAGGTCAAGCGCATGCTGGCCGCTGCCGGCAACCACTGCGCCGCGCTGCACCGTTCCGCCATCGGCCAGCTGGAACTGGCCTCCCTCGGCATCAAGGAAGGCGAGTGGTGCTACCTGACTCCCGAGCAACTGGCGCTGCTGGCGCCGGCCTGACCTTTTTCTCCCGAATGGCCGCCTGATCCGCGGCCTTTTTCGTTGCCCAGCTTCCGTCTCCATGGAGCGTAGGCGCGTCATGCATGTACGTCGGTACGATGCCGCACCGGTTCGTATGTTTCCTTTGAGCGTTTGCGTATAGCCAAAACTACCAACCTGAGCTGCGCATAGACTGCCGGGATGGCCATGTCTTCGGATTCCGGCTTTAAACAGCTTTTCGCCTTTCCCGAACTGGCGAGGGAACTGTTTTGCTGTGCGGTCCAGGAAAGGTGGGCCAAGCGCCTGAAAATATCGGATTTTGCGCGTGTCAATGGAAGTTATGTCGGGCCACGCGGCCAGCAACGCCATGACGATATGGTTTGGCAAGTCCGTGTTGATCGTGCACTCCGCCTTTATTTCCTGGTGGAGTTTCAGGCGCGACAAGATCACTTAATGGATGCGCGATTGCAAAGCTATGTTGCTTTACTGCGTGAAGACCTCTTAAAACACGGCCAGTTGAGGGGGCGGGAAGTGCCGCTTGTGCTCCCCGTAGTAGTCTATAGTGGGCGGGGGCAATGGAAGTTCCGATCGAACGATAACACCCTGTTGCGACAGAAAAGTGTAGGCCTTGCGGATCTTCAGACGGAACAAAAGTACGTTGTGGTGGATCGAAAGACCAAGTCCGCTGTGATCAGAGCTTTACTTGAACTCGACCAGGGTGACGACCGGATAACCGACCCGAGACCGCTGATCGCAACATTAGCTGGTTGGCTGGCGCACCGCCGGAACAGGGCGCTGGTGGATACGGTGACAGATTGGGTCATTGCACGGTTGGCACAGCAATTTCCCGGCTTGGAAATCGAAGCAGGTCTTACGTTGGAGGAGGTTTACATGATGTTCGAACATGATTTCAGGACGTATACCGATTTGCTTGAGTACCAAACCCTGTTGCGGGGGCGAGAACAAGGCCTGGAGCTAGGTCGCGAGCAGGGTCGAAAGCAAGGTCGCGAAGAAGGTCGCGAGCAAGGTCGCGAGGAAGGTCGCGAAGAAGGTCGCGAGCAAGGTCGCGAGGAAGGTCGCGAGGAAGGCCGCGAGGAAGGCCGCGAGGAAGGTTGGCGCGAGGGACAGTGGGAAGCGACACAGCGCGAACGTCGCAACACGGTAAAGCTGTTGATAAAGCACACTGGAAGGCCACTTTCGTCCAGCGGTGCCGATCGGCTGCAAGCCGCGGGCGCCGAGCAACTACTGGCGTGGATTAACGAGCTCGCTGAAGGGCGGTCCCCGCCAGAGCTTGTCGAATAACTAGGCGGTAACGGTACGCAGCACGTGGCGATCGAACAAGCGGTCGTGCACGGGCAGGGCGATCACGTTGATGATCGGTTCCAGCACGGCCGCCAGGCCGCCGAAGGCGAGCGAGCCGGTGGCGCAGTACATCACGCCGAAGGCCACGCCGGCATGCATCAGCGTTTGCGAGCCTTTTTCGGCGGCGAGCAGCGCCAGGCGGCGACTAACAAAGCGGGCGCGCAGCTTGTGCCAGGTACGCTCGTGGTAAGGCAGCAGCGCGACATTGATCACCGGCTCAAGGACCGCCGCCAGGCCGCCAAAGGCCACCGAGCCGGTCAACACATACATCAGGCCGAACGCGATACCCATATGGGTGGTGACTTGGCTGAATTTTTTCGCTGCGACTGCCATGATGAGGAACTCCTTGATTTGTTGAGTCAAATGGTAATGATTCCCATCTAAGAGGTAAAATTGATTATCTCTACCGAATCGATAGCATTCCCATGAAACTCGCCACCCTGAAGGACGGAACCCGCGACGGCCAGCTGATCGTCGTGTCCCGCGACCTGAAAACTGCCGTGGTCGCCGATGGCATCGCGCGCAGCCTGCAGCGCGCCCTGGATGACTGGGCATTCATCGCGCCCCAGCTCGACGAGCTGTATCGCCAGCTGAACGACGGCAAGGCGCGCCGCAGCTTTGATTTCGAAGCGAAACATTGCATGGCGCCGCTGCCGCGCGCCTACCAGTGGGCCGATGGCTCGGCCTACGTCAACCATGTGGAACTGGTGCGCAAGGCGCGCAACGCCGAAATGCCGGCCTCGTTCTGGGAAGACCCGCTGATGTACCAGGGCGGCAGCGACGATTTCATCGGCTCCTGCGACGATATCGAGCTCAAGCACGAAGAGTGGGGCATCGATTTCGAATCCGAGATTGCCGTCATCACCGACGACGTGCCGATGGGGGCGACGCCCGACCAGGCCTTCCAGCAGATCCGCCTGCTGGTGCTGGTAAACGACGTTTCCCTGCGCAACCTGATCCCGGAAGAGCTTGCCAAAGGTTTCGGCTTCTTCCAGTCCAAGCCGGCCAGCAGCTTCTCGCCGGTGGCGGTGACGCCGGACGAGCTGGGCGAGGCCTGGAAAGACGCCAAGGTCCACCTGCCGCTGCGTTCGACCTGGAATGGCAAGCTGGTCGGCCAGCCGAACGCCGGTGTCGACATGGTGTTCAACTTCGCCCAGCTGATTTCGCACCTGGTGAAAACCCGCAATGCGCGCGCCGGCACCATCGTCGGCTCTGGCACCGTGTCGAACAAGGACGCCAAAAAGGGTTATTCCTGCATCGCCGAGAAGCGCTGCCTGGAAATGATTGCTGATGGCAAACCGATAACTTCCTTCATGTCCTTCGGCGACACCATCAAGATCGAGATGCTGGATGCGGACGGCAAGTCGATTTTCGGCGCCATTGACCAGCAAATCTGGCAATTGGGCCGGCCCAAGGCTGCGCCGGAAGCCGTCCCGGCCCCTGAGGCAGCCGAGTAAAGCCGGAATTCCCTGCCTTTTCCATCGATAGCTCTTGCCCCGCCGCAGCCATAATGGCACGGTCGATAACAGGAGCGGTAGATGGCTGAAGATAGCGAAGCCGAAAAAACAGAACCCGCGTCACAGAGGCGCCTCGAGCAGGCGCGTGAAGAAGGGGACGTACCCAGGTCGCGTGAAGTGGCGACCTTTACCGTCCTGATGGCGGCGGGTGCCGGCCTGTGGATCACCGGTTCCAGCCTGGTGCGCGAGTTGAGCCGCAGCCTCACGTCGGGGCTGTCGCTGACGCGCGAGCAGGTCTATAACCCCGACGTCCTGGTCAACCGCATCCTGGTCGATGTCGTGCATGTGCTGCTGGCCTGCCTGCCGCTCGGTGTGGCGGTGATGGTGGTGGCGCTGGCGTCGCCGCTGCTGGTGGGCGGCTGGCTGTTTTCGAGCAAAGCCTTCACCCCGAATTTCATGAAGCTCAACCCCCTGACGGGCTTGGGCAATATGTTCTCCACCAACTCGCTGGTGGAGCTGGTCAAGGCCATCATCAAATCCATCCTGGTCGGTGTGGTGGCGTATGTGGTCATCGCGCGCCAGCAGCAGGAGGTGATCGGCCTGATGGCCGAGCCGCTGCATATGGGCAGCGTGCACGTGCTGAATATGCTGGCCTTCAGCTTCATGGTGATCGTCGGCGCGCTCGGCTTCATCGCCCTGATCGATGCGCCGTACCAGATGTGGCACTACGCGAACAAGCTGAAAATGACGCGCCAGGAGGTGATCCAGGAGTCCAAGGAATCGGACGGCAACCCGCAAATCAAGGGCAAGATCCGCCAGCTGCAGCGCGAAATGGCGAAGAAACGCATGATGCAGGAAGTGCCGACCGCCGACGTGGTGGTGACCAACCCGACCCACTATGCGGTGGCGCTGAAGTACACCGAGGGCGGGCAGGGCGCGCCGCGCGTGGTGGCCAAGGGTACCGACGAAGTGGCGGCCAAGATCCGCGAGCTGGCGAAGGAGCACCGCGTCGCCATCCTGGAAGCGCCGCCGCTGGCGCGTGCCCTGCACAAGCACACCGAAATCGGCGACGAGATCCCGCCGCGCCTGTACGCCGCCGTGGCGGAAGTGCTGGCCTATGTGTTCCAGGTCAAGGCCTATCGTCCAGGCCTGCGTTATCCAGACCGTCCGACCAGGCTCGATGTGCCGGACGATATGGACCCATTGAACAAGAAACAGTAACGGAGTAGAAGAATGAACGCCCTGAATATGCCGCCATGGATGAAAGGCCTTTCCGGCAACGGACAAGCCTTGGCTGCGCCAATCCTGATCATCATGCTGCTGGCGATGATGATCCTGCCCTTGCCGGCGTTCGTGCTCGACCTGTTCTTCAGCTTCAATATCGCGCTGTCGATCATCGTGCTGCTGACCAGCCTGTACACGGTCAAGCCGCTCGATTTCATGGCCTTCCCGACCGTGCTGCTGATCTCCACCATGCTGCGCCTGGCCCTGAACGTGGCCTCCACCCGCGTCGTGCTGACCGAGGGCCATACCGGCCCGGACGCCGCCGGCAAGGTGATCGAAGCCTTCGGCCACTTCCTGATCGGCGGTAACTACACCGTCGGTATCGTGGTGTTCGTGATCCTGACCATCATTAACTTCGTGGTGGTCACCAAGGGCGCGGGCCGTATCGCCGAAGTGGGCGCGCGTTTCGCCCTGGACGCGATGCCGGGCAAGCAGATGGCGATCGACGCCGACCTGAATGCGGGCCTGATCGGCGAGCCGGAAGCGCGCCGCCGCCGCAACGAAGTGGCACAGGAAGCGGAGTTCTACGGCGCCATGGACGGTGCCTCCAAATACGTGCGCGGCGATGCGATCGCGGGCATCCTGGTCACGGTGATCAATATCGTCGGCGGCCTGCTGGTGGGCATGATCCAGCACGACATGCCGTTTGCCGATGCGCTGAAAAACTATGTGCTGCTGGCTATCGGTGACGGCCTGGTGGCGCAGATCCCGTCGCTGGTGATCTCGATCGCGGCCGGTATCGTGGTCTCGCGCGTGGCGTCGGAATCGGATATCGGCACCCAGGTGATCGGCCAGCTGTTCGCCAAGCCGCAAGTCATGTACATCACCGCTGCCATCATCGGCGGCATGGGCCTGATCCCGGGCATGCCTAACCTGGTCTTCATCCTGCTGGCTGCCGCCCTGGGCGGCGCCGGCTACCTGCTGCAGAAGCAGGCCAAAGAGAAGGCGCAGGCGGCGGAGGCGGAGAAGGCGGCCGGTCCCGGCGGCGCAGGCCCCGGCGGCGGCGCCCAGGCCGCGCCGGAACAGGAAGAGGCAACCTGGCAGGATGTGCTGGCGGTCGATACCCTGGGCCTGGAAGTGGGCTATCGCCTGATCCCGCTGGTGGACAAGACGCAGGGCGGCGAGCTGCTGAAGCGCATCAAGGGCATCCGCAAGAAATTCGCGCAGGAAGTGGGCTTCCTGGCGCCGCCGGTGCATATCCGCGACAACCTGGAACTCAAGCCGTCCGCCTACCGCATCACGCTGAAAGGCGTGGAAGTGGGCACGGGCGAGGCCTTCAACGGCCAGTTCCTGGCGATCAACCCGGGCATGGCCAGCGGCACGCTGCCAGGCATGGTGACCACCGACCCGGCCTTCGGCCTGCCGGCCATCTGGATCGACGCCGCGCTGCGCGACCAGGCCACCGGCATGGGCTATACCGTGGTCGATGCCGGTACCGTGGTGGCGACCCACCTGAACCACCTGATCACCACCCATGCCTCCGAGCTGCTGGGCCGCGCCGAAGTGCAGGCGCTGCTCGACCACCTGGCCAAGGAGTCGCCGAAGCTGGTGGAAGACCTGGTGCCGAAGATGCTGTCGCTGTCGGCCCTGCAGAAAGTGCTGCAGAACCTGCTGGCGGAAGGCGTGCATATCCGCGATATGCGCACCATCATCGAGACCCTGGCCGAGTTCACGCCGCATACGCAGGATCCGAACGACCTGACGGCGCAGGTGCGTATCGCGCTGGGCCGGGCCATCGTGCAGCAGCTGTTCCCGACTGGCGGCGAGCTGTCGGTGATGACGCTGGATAACCGCCTGGAGCGCCTGCTGGTGCAGGCCATGCAGACCGGCGGGGCGGACGCGGCGGGCATCGAGCCGGGGCTGGCCGATACCATTGCGCAGCAGGCGGCGGCGGCCACCGCGCAGCAGGAGGCGCTGGGTGTGACGCCGGTGCTGCTGGTGCCGGGCGCGCTGCGTCCGCTGCTGTCCAGGTTCCTGCGCCGCGCGCTGCCGCAGCTCAAAGTGCTGTCGCATGCGGAGATCCCGGAAACCAAGACCATCCGCGTGACTTCGCTGGTCGGCGCGCAGTAAACCGTGGTTTCCCGGTTTTGAATTAAGAGGCATTTCCCAAGCTATTCCACCGATTGTTACCTCCATGCATCGTCAATAATTTGACCATGTGAGAAATCTGCGGAGTAGCTGGAATGAACGTCAAAAAATTTACCGCCCCAACGTCGCGCGAAGCGCTGCGCAAAGTGCGTGAAGCACTGGGTCCGGATGCGGTGATCCTGTCCAACCGTGCCGTTGACGGCACCGTGGAGATCCTGGCCCTGGCCGGCGACGATGCCGCCGCCCTGGCCCCGCACTCCGCCGATTCCCCCATGTCCGCCCCGGCGCCGCAACTGGAGCTGCCGACCAGCGTGGCGCCGGCTTTCGCCCCGCTGGCCCCGGCCGCCCCGGCAGCGGCCGGCTACGAGCCCGCGCCAGCCCTGGTCGCCCAGCCGGCGGCGCAAGTGGTGCGCGCCAGCCCGCGCCCGGCCCCAGCGGCACCGCGCGCCCCGCTGCGCGCCCCGGCCCCGGCACCAGCACCGGCACCGGCACCGGCCGCGCCCGCGCTCGACATGGACCGCATCTCCAGCCTGGTCGCCGAGGCCGTGGCCAACGCCAAGGCCAACGCCGCGGCCGAAATGAGCAGCATGATGAGCGAGCTGCGCGCCATGCGCGGCATGATGGAAACCCAGCTCAATGAACTGGCCTTCAGCAACACCGCCCAGCGCGAACCGCACAAGACCGCCGTCATGCGCGAGCTGCTGGCGGGCGGCTTCTCGGCCAGCCTGGCGCGCTACCTGGCCGACAAGCTGCCCGCCGCGCGCGACGCCGCCGAAGCGCTGCAGTGGGCGCGCACCGCCCTGGCGCGCAACATCAACGCCATGAGCAACGAGGACGCACTGCTGGAAAAGGGCGGCGTGTTCGCCCTGGTCGGCCCGACCGGTGTCGGCAAGACCACCACCACCGCCAAGCTGGCCGCGCGCTGCGTGATGCGCCACGGCCCGGAAAAACTGGCCCTGATCACCACCGACGCCTACCGTATCGGCGCCCACGAACAGCTGCGCATCTACGGCAAGATCCTGGGCGTGATGGTGCACTCGGTAAAGGACGAAGCCGACCTGCGCATCGCCCTGAATGAACTGAAAAACAAGCACACCGTGCTGATCGACACCGTCGGCGTCAGCCAGCGCGACCAGATGGTGGCCGAGCAGGTCGCCATGCTGCAGGGCGTGTCGAGCGCCGTGCAGCGCATCCTGTGCCTGAACGCCACCTCGACCCAGGAAACTTTGTCGGAAGTGGTGCGCGCCTACCAGGGCAGCGGCCTGGCCGGCGCCATCATCACCAAGCTCGATGAAGCCGCCTCCATCGGCTCCGCGCTGGACGTGGTGATCCGCCATAAACTGCGCCTGTTCTACGCCTCCAACGGCCAGCGCGTGCCGGAAGACCTGCACCTGGCCGACCCGGCGGCGCTGGTGGAACGCGCCTTCGGCGGCCAGTCCGCCCCCAGATTCGGCGACGCCGAGCTGCCGCTGCTGATGGCCGGCGCCGCCCACGACCCAATGCTGCGCGAGGTACGCCTTGGCTAATTTCGATTTCGACCAGGCCGAAGGCCTGCGCCGGATGCTGGCCGGGCCCCGGCCACGCATCATCACCTTCCTCTCGGCCACGCCGCAGGACGACAAGGGCGCCATGCTGGTCAACCTGGGCGCCTCGCTGTCGCAGGCCGGCAACGACGTGCTGCTGGTGGACGCCTGCGCCAGCGCCCATGGCGTCGCCTCGCGCCTCGGCCTGGACGGCGGCGCCAGCCTGCTCGACGTGGCGCGCCAGCGCTGCGGCCTGAACCAGGTGATCCACGCCGCGCCGCAGGGCTTCAATGTGGTGTCGATGACGCGCGGCGAAGCGCGCCGCGGCCCGGACGAAGGGCGCCGCCTGGCCAAGGCCTTCGACGTGCTGGTCAAGCAGACCGGCATCGTGCTGGTGGACGGGGAATTCGACGGCGAGGCCTTCCCGGTGCCGCTGATGGCCAGCTCGGAAATCGTGGTGCAGGTGTCAAACAGCGCCACGTCCATCAAAAATGCTTATATGATGATCAAGCGGCTCAACCATGAACTGGGCCGCCGCCCCTTCGGCATCCTCGTCACCGGCGCTTCGGAGGCCGAAGCGAGGGTGGTTTACGATAATATGGCGCATGCGGCAAGTCGTTACCTGGCAGTCAACCTCGTTTCCATGGGGTCGGTGCCGGCGGACGAATACCTGCAGCGTGCCGCGCGGCTGGGTCGGGCGGTGGTGGACGCCTTCCCGCTGGCTGGGGCTTCGGTGGCGTTTCGCCAGCTGGCCGGTCGTTTTGCAATGGGGAGCTGCAACCATTTTAGAGCCTGAAAAGAATTAGAACCTTTATGTACACGGTCAAAGGGAAGGTGGACAAGGATTCCTTGCTGACGGAGCATATGCCGTTGGTCAAGCGCCTGGCCCACCATATGAAGGCAAAATTGCCGCCCAGTGTGGAAGTGGATGACCTGGTACAGGCAGGCATGATCGGCTTGCTCGACGCAATCAGCCGCTATGAAGAAACCCATGGCGCCCAGTTCGAGACTTACGCGGTGATGCGCATCCGCGGCGCCATGCTGGATGAACTGCGCAGCTCCGACTGGATGCCGCGCTCCATGCGGCAGGACATGCGCAAGATTGAAAACGCCATGGCCACCTTGCAGCAGCGCCTGGGGCGTCCGCCGAGCGAATCGGAAGTGGCCAAATCGCTCAAGCTCTCGCTGGCCGACTACCAGGAAATGCTGTCCGAAGGCGGCGGCCACCAGCTGGTGTACTACGAAGATTTCCACGAGGAGGACGGCAATGACAGCTTCCTCGACCGCTATGCCCATGATGAAGATGCCGATCCGCTGCGCGCGCTGCTCGACACCGACTTCCGCCAGGCTGTGATCGACGCCATTGACGCACTACCGCCACGCGAGAAAATGCTGATGGGCCTCTACTACGAAGAAGAGTTGAACCTGAAAGAGATCGGCGCCGTGATGGGCGTGTCCGAGTCGCGGGTTTCGCAATTGCACACACAAGCCGTGGCGCGCCTGCGTGCCTCGCTGCGGGAGCAGGCATGGACTGGTCCAGCGTAGCCGGGGTGCTGCTGGCGCTGGCCGGCATCATCATCGGCCAGGGACTGGAAGGGGGCAAACTGAGCTCCCTGCTGCAGCCGGCTGCGTTCTCGATCGTGATCATCGGTACCTTCGGCGCCGTCCTGCTGCAGACCCGCGTGCCGACCCTGCGCCGCGGCCTGTCGATGCTGCGCTGGGTGTTCCAGCCGCCGCCGGACACGCGCGCCCAGCTGGCGCGCGACATCAACAACTGGAGCCAGATTGCGCGCCGCGACGGCCTGCTGGCGCTGGAGCGCCCCATGCTCGGCGCCAAGGACAAATTCATCGCCAAGGGCCTGCGCATGATCGTGGACGGCATCCAGCCGGACAAGATGCGCCAGATGCTGGACATGGAAATCACCGCCTTCGAAACGGCCGAACGCCAGGCCGTGCGCATCTGGGAATCGGCGGCCGGCTACTCGCCCACCATCGGCATCCTGGGCGCGGTGCTGGGCCTGATACACGTGATGGAAAACCTGACCGACCCGAGCAAGCTCGGTTCCGGCATTGCGGTGGCTTTCGTCTCGACCATTTACGGCGTCGGCCTGGCCAACCTGTTCTTCTACCCGATCGCCAACAAGCTCAAGGCCATCGTCACGCGCCAGGTCTACCAGCAGGAGCTGGCGGCGGCCGTGTTCTACGATATCGCCACCGGCGACTTCACGCGCGTGATCGACGAACGGATCGCGACGCTGATGCGGGAGCCGTGACATGCAATACCGCCGCGCCCGCCGCAAGTTCGACGACGATCCGGAAAACCACGAGCGCTGGCTGATTTCCTACGCCGATTTCATCACCTTGCTGTTTGCCTTCTTCGTGGTGATGTACGCGATTTCCTCGGTCAACCTGGGCAAGTACAAGGTCTTTTCCGATGCCCTGGGCGACGCCTTCGGCGGGGCCGGGGCCGCGCCGCCGACCAATACCGAAGTCCAGAGCCTGCCGATCCCCAACCCGGCGCAGCGCAAGCGCAATGAGCAGATCAAGCGCGAGAAGGAGCAGATGCAGCGCCTGGCCAAGGACTTGTCGAGCACCCTGGCGCCGCTGGTAAAAGAGGGCAAGGTGCGCGTCACGCAGAACAGCCGCGGCGTGAGCGTGGAGATCAATGCCTCGGTCCTGTTCAATCCCGGCGACGCGCGCCTGACCTACGAATCGCGCGAGGCGCTGACCGCCGTGGCAACCTTGCTGAAGGACGACCCGCACGCGGTGCAGGTGGAAGGGCATACCGACAACACGCCGATCCGCAATGCGCTGTTCCCGTCGAACTGGGAGCTGTCGGCGGTGCGCGCCGGCACCGTGGTGCGGCTGTTCATCGAATCCGGCATCGCGCCTTCGCGCATGACGGCCGTGGGCCACGCCGACAACCAGCCGGTGGCGCCCAACGAAGATCCGGAAGCCCGCGCCCGTAACCGGCGCGTCGCGATCACCATCCTGTCCGGGATTCCCGATCCGGCGACCGAAATTCCAACCCGGTAAACCTGGGTCAGACCCAAGGGTCTGACCCTTGGGTCTGACCCAGGTTTACCGGGTTATACGGGTTCAAGCCCGCAACCGTTCGCGGGTTTCCACCACCACACCGCGCCCGCGCCGCTGCCGGCGCCACCACCACAGCGCCCCCAGTCCCAGCGCCGCCGCCAGTGCCGCCGCTGCGGGCCACAGCGGCGCCTCGGCATGGCGCCGCGCCTTCTCATCCATCAGCTCCTGCGGGAACGGCCGCGGCGCCGTCGGCACCACCTGCCACTTGCTGCGGTCGGCCGGCGCACGCGCCATGAACTCATCGATCGAATAAGCCGGCGCCGAGCCGAACGCACGGCTGGACGGCACCTGCGGAATGCGCACCAGCAGCAAAGCCGCCACATCGGCGCGCAGCTGCTGCTCGAAGCCGCCCAGTTGGCGCCCGGCGCGCCCCTCCAGCATGCGCAGCAGGTCATTGCCCAGCGCATCAAACGCCACCGCCGGGTAAAGGCGCGTCTGCTCCTCCGTGAAATAGGCATACGCCTTGCGCCCGCTGGCGATACTCATCTCGCTTGCCGCCATATAGCCGAACGCGCCGAAGGCCTTGAGCCGGTTGGTCGGCCCGTGCAGCGGCCACTGCCAGCCCAGCTGGCGCAGCACGTCCAGGCTGATGCCGGCGCAGTTTGCCTGCGCATGCTGGTAGCTGAAATGGTGCGCATAGAAGGACTGGAACACCTGCTGCACATTGCGCTGGTAAGCCTGCGCCGTGCGCGCATCGTCCAGCACCGCCACCAGCATGTAGGAGGGGCGGTAGTACTGCTGGCCGCTGTTCAGGTCCATCAGGTAGGCATCCATCGGCACCATGGAGGCCACGATGCCTTTCTCGCTGTACGAATCGAGCCCGTAGAAGTTGTTGACCAGCCAGTCCGACCATTCGCCGCGCGGCCCGATCTTGCCGGTCGCAATGGCAAAGTGGCCGCCGTACGCCTCGTCATCGTCGCCCTGCGCGCCGTTCAGCATGAAGGCCAGCACCGGCTTGCCGGCCAGCGCCTGCGGCGCGGTGCCGGGCCGCTGCCAGATCTTGCGTACGGCGAAGTCGCTACGCGCACCGCCGCCGGCTTCGCGCACAAAGGCTTGCAGGCCGTCCGCGCCGGCCACGGGGCGCACCGGCGCCGCCGTATTGAGCGTGAAGTCGCGCGGCCAGATGGTGCGCGCTACGAACTGCGCACTGCCCGGATCCCATTGGCCGCGCACGCGCACCTCGCGCTGGCGGAAGAACGCTTCCGAGCTGGCATCGAAGTAGGAGCGGTTGCTGGCCAGACGAGGCGCCAGGCGCAGGTCCAGGCTGGCGCCGTCGGGCAGGTGCAGGGCCTTGCCGTCGTAGCGCGCCTGCGGCACCAGCTGCGGCGAACCGAGCCAGATCAGCCCCGGTGATTCAGCTGCAGCGCGGGGCTGGCTCGGCACGGCCACCAGGTCGTCCTGGAAATACCACAGCGCTTGCGGCTGGCCGCAATCCTGGCAACGGCCGTTCGCCAGGCGGAACTGGTCGGCACGGTACAGGCCGAAATGTTCGCCGGCCAGTGCCGGCTGGGTGACCGCGTGGGCGGCGAGGGGGAATGCAGCCTGGGCTGCGAGAAAAAGTGCTGGAAAAAATGGGCGCATTCGCCCATTATGCAATGTTTAATCCCGGCACCGTTTGAGAAAAATCAACCCGCGATAAAGCCGCGGCGGGTACCACTGCCCGTCGTCATGCCGCTCGGGCCGTAGACGGTGGTTTGCTGCGGGCGCAGCGCTTGCAGGGCGCCCTGGGTGTGGCCCAGGTGTTTGTTGATCAGTACGCCGTTCAGGCGGTTCAGTTCTTTGGCGGCGCGGGTCTGGTCCAGCAGGCGCTGCCACAGCATATTGGCGGCGTCGTCATGCTGCGCGTCCAGCCACGATTCCATGCCCGCTTCCATGGCGGGATAGCCGGCATCGGCCAGCGCCTGGTGGCGCACGGTGGCCAGCGCGGCCATTTCATTGACCAGGGCCGATTTTTGCGGCGTCAGCGCGGTCAGGTGCTCGATGTCTGCCGCGACCAGGTCCTGCTGTTCCTGTTTCAGGACCTCCAGCAGTGCGGTGATCTTGTCCAACTCAGCCTGCAGGCTGTGTTTCGGCGAGACAGCGGCCATCATATTTCCTTAACGTTGCTTACGCGAGTGCAGCAGGTCGCGGACTGTTTCCAGCAAACCGTCTGCCACTTTTTCCGAATTGACCTGGAACTGGCCGTCAGCAATCGCCATCTTGATGCGTTCGACTTTCTTGGTGTCGAACACGGCGTTGCTACCGGCAGCGCCACTGGCCGCCAAAGCCTGTCCTTGCGCGGACAGGCGCACATTGTCGGTACTTGCCTGCGGTGCGGACGCGGTCGCGGCGGCGGCTTTTTCCGCGCCACGCGCGTTCGTGCCCGTCGCGGGCGAACTTGGCAAGCCCGGCGTGTTCTTCAATGTATCGTTGATCTTCACAGCTTTATCCTCGTCTGGTTGGAGGCCTTTACCCCGGCATACGAGTCTTTTACGGCAGCCTCCGGCCAAACTTTAGCTGGCGACCGGCAATTCCTTATTATTTTTTGTCAAAATGTCACTTCCACCAAACCGCCCGGGCGGGCAATGCCGCTGATTTGCTGGCCATTGCCGGTACGCACCGCCACCACCTGGCCATCGGCGGCCGAGCCGGCTGCCTTGCCTTCGGCCGACACCGAGAAGCCATTGCCTTTCGAGACCAGCTTGACCAGCTGCCCTTGCAGGACCACCGGTTTCGCTTTCACCAGGTCGAGCCGCAAGGGCGTACCTGCCGAAATGGAAAGATTGCTGGTGCGGCCAATCAATTGCGCCTTGTCCGTAGCAATGCCAGGGGGCAGGGCGGTCAGCTCGCCTTGCATCAGCGCCAGGTGGCCTTCCTCGATCGCCTGGCCCTGGGCCAGCG
Source organism: Pseudoduganella sp. (assembly GCF_041914865.1). Classification (NCBI taxonomy): domain Bacteria; kingdom Pseudomonadati; phylum Pseudomonadota; class Betaproteobacteria; order Burkholderiales; family Oxalobacteraceae; genus Pseudoduganella; species Pseudoduganella sp. The sequence continues at coordinate 125,986 of NZ_JAYSCO010000005.1, forward strand.
GCACGGCGGCGGCCACATAGCTGCCCAATACCGATACCTGGGATTGAATATATACCGTCCAAGGCGAAGGCGCCGCACAGCGTACACCCACCGTGGTCTTGCCCCAGGCGCGCGCGCCTGGCATCAGGAAAGCTTCCGGCGCCGGGCAGGGCGCCAGGTTCAGGCGCGGGTCGACGGCGCCCACGCTCACTGTAACCTTGCCCGGCAGACCGGCGGTCTGGACTTGCAGGAACTGCTCTGCCGCCTGACGCAGCGCGGCCGGCTCCATGCGGGTTGGGGCGGACGCTGCCGGGGCGGCCATGGCGACGGCGGTGGCGGCAATGGTGGCCACCAGCAGGGCGGCGGTGAGGAGTTTGCGTTTCATAGGGCACATCTTAGCCCTCGCGCGAAGAGTGAAATGGAGGAATAGGGGTAAAAACCCCGTCTTACTCTTCCGATCAAGCAAGGCCATTGCTCCGTATTATCGAGCCTGTCATCAAGCGGAGAAGCGCCATGTTAGGCAAACTCGACAATCACCTGCTGTTCAACGAAACCGCCCTCAGCCTGCGCGAAAAGCGCCAGGCCGTGCTGGCGTCGAATATTGCCAATGCCGATACGCCGAATTACAAGGCGCGCGACATTGATTTTTCCGCCAACCTGCAGGCGGCGCTGGACCGCGCCAAGAACCCGCCACCGTTGAATACCACCGCCGGCAAGCATTTCCCGCGCCCCCCGCAAGACGGCAGCACGCTGCCCGACGGCACGCCGCTGCTGTACCGCACGCCGGCCCAGGGCGCGGTGGACGGCAATACGGTCGACATGGACGTCGAGCGCAACAACTTTGCCGACAATGCCTTGCGCTATGAGGCGGGGGTGACGTTTATCAACTCGCAGATCAAGGGCCTGATGGCCGCGATCCAGGGAGGCCAGTAATGTCCTTGTTCAGTATTTTCAATGTGTCCGGTTCGGCCATGAGCGCCCAGGCCCAGCGCCTGAACGTGGTGGCCTCCAACCTGGCCAACGCCGACAGCGCCACCTCGGCCAGCGGCGAAGCCTACCGCGCCAAGCAGGTCGTGTTCGAAGCCACGCCGACTGCCAACGGCGCCGCCACCAGCGTCAAAGTGCGCCAGGTGGTGGAAGACCCGTCGCCGATGAAGCAGGTGTACGACCCCAAGCATCCGCTGGCCGACGACAAGGGCTATGTGACGATGCCGAACGTGAATGTGGTCGATGAGATGGTGAATATGCTGTCGGCCTCGCGCTCCTACCAGACCAATGTGGAAACCATGAATGCAGCCAAGACCATGCTGCTGAAAACCTTAACGATTGGACAGTAATCATGGCCGTAGCAAGCACCGATAATTCAAAGACCGTCCCGCCGGCGTTGCTGAACGCCATGAACCCGTCCAAGACCACCAAGACGGGCGTGGAAGCGGACCAGGACAAATTCATGACGCTGCTGATCGCGCAGCTGAAGAACCAGGACCCGATGAATCCGTTGGACAATGCACAGGTGACCAGTCAGCTGGCGCAGTTGAACACCGTGACCGGTATCAACAAGATGAATGAAACGCTGAATTCGCTGAAAGCCGATTACCAGGCCTCTGCGAACTTGGCGGCCACCAACCTGATCAACCATGGCGTGCTGGTCGAAGGCAATCAACTGACGCTGGCAGACGGTAAGTCCCTGTTCGGTGTTGAACTGGCGTCGCGCGCCGACACGGTGGAAGTGGAGATCCGTTCTTCCGGCGGCAAAGTGGTGCAGACCGTCACCATGAAGAATGTCGACGCCGGCGTCCTGCCCCTGGCATGGGACGGGAAAATGGCCGATGGCACGACCGCCGCGAACAACACCTACACCATGACAATCAAGGCGACCCGCGGTACCGAGCAGCTGAAGGACGCCAAGACCCTGCAATTCGGCACCATCGCCAGCATCTCGACCGGTGCCAGCGGCGTCAAACTGAATATCCCGTCGCTTGGCCAAGTGACCATGGACGCAATCAAGCAAGTACTGTAAGCAAGCGCAATCTGAATAGGGGAATACCATGTTTCAACAAGGTCTCAGCGGCCTGAATGCCGCCTCCAAATCGCTGGACGTAATTGGTAACAATATCGCCAATGCCAGTACCGTGGGCTTCAAGGGGTCGCAGGCGCAGTTCGCCGACTTGTACGCGAACTCCCTGAACGGCCTGGCCGGCAACAACCCGGGTATCGGCGTATCGATTTCGCGAATTGCGCAGCAGTTCACCCAGGGCAATATCGAAACCAGCAACAACCCGCTGGATATTTCGATCAATGGCGGCGGTTTCTTCCGCACCGTGACCCCGGGCGGTTCGGTCCAGTACACCCGCAACGGCCAGTTCCAGCTGGACAAAAACGGCACCATCATCAACGCCCAGGGCGCCGCCATTACCGGCTACCTGGCCAACAAGGATGGCGTGATACTGCAAGGTGCACCTACCCCGATCACCATCGATTATTCCGACCTGGTGCCGGTACAAACCACCAAAGCCAATTTCCAGATCAACCTGAGCTCGGCCACCGTTTCGCCGAGCAAAGTGCCGTTCAATGTCAACGATCCTCTGACCTACAACAAGCAGACCGTGATGGACGTGTACGACAGCCTGGGTAACGCCCACGTGATGTCCATGTTCTATGTGCGCACCACAGGGAATAATTGGGACGTGTACACCGCCATCGACGGCGTTGAGATCACCGCGCAGGCAGTGGCGGCAACGGTATTCACCGATAGCACCAACGCTGGTATTGAAGCCGCTGCGCGCCAAGCCTACCTGGATGCGGTTGCCTCCGGTATTCCAGCTGATATCACGACACGTAAAGAAGAGTATGCCGTGGCCGTGGGCACGATTATTTCTGCCGCAGCCGCAGCCGCTGGCGCCAGCCCTGACACCATCGCTGCGATCGACGCCATGTACACCGCCCCCACCAACATTGGCAGCTTAAGCGACGAAACGCCGGACTCGATCCTGCGTAAAATTGGTGCTGCGGTTGTCGTGCCGGCGACCAAGACGGGGACTTTGGTGTTCAGCCGAGATGGCCTGCTGGACGCTACCGCCATGGCCGCGCTGATTCCGGCGCAAACCCTGCCGTTCTCCATCAGCCTGCCGATGTTCCCGGATACTGGCTCCCGTATGCCGCTGGTGGTGGACACCAACTTCACCGGCTCCACCCAGTTCGTGGGCGCCACTTCGGAGAAATTCTCGACCCAGGACGGCTATTCCTCCGGCCAGCTGCAGCGCTTCAGCACCGGCCCGGATGGCGTGATCACCGGCCAGTACAGCAACGGTAAATCGCGCGCCCTGGGCCAGTTCGTGCTGGCCAGCTTCGCCGCGCCGGAGGGCCTGATCCCGCTCGGCAACAATGCCTGGACCGAAAGCGCCGCCTCCGGTGTGCCGCAGATCGGCGCGCCGAACACCGGCTCCTGGGGCCAGCTGCGCTCGTCCTCGATCGAGGCATCGAACGTGGACCTGACCGAAGAACTGGTCGACATGATCACCGCGCAGCGCGTCTACCAGGCCAATGCGCAGACCATCAAGACCCAGGACTCGGTGCTGCAGACCCTGGTCAACCTGCGCTAAGCGTAAGGGAGCGAGCAAGCCATGGACCGCCTCATCTACACCGCCGCCACCGGCGCGCGCCACCTGCTGGAGCAGCAGGCGACGACGTCGAACAACCTGGCCAACGCCACCACGACAGGATTCCGGGCCCAGCTCGATTCCTTCCGCGCGGTGCCGGTGGTGGCCGATGGCTTGCCGACCCGCACCTTCGTGGTCGATAACACGGTCGGTTCCGACTTCCGCCAGGGCGCGATGCAGACCACCGGCCGCGCGCTCGACGTGGCCCTGCGCGGCGATGGCTTCATTGCCGTGCAGTCGGCCGACGGCTCGGAAGCCTACACCCGCAACGGCAGCCTGAAAGTCAGCGAAAACGGCATGCTGCAGACGGCGGCCGGCCTGACCCTGGTGGGCGAGAACGGCCCGATCGCCATTCCGCCCGACGCCCAGGTGGCAATCGCCGCCGACGGCACCGTGTCGGCCATCGACACCACCCAGACCCAGCCCGGCCCATCGAATGTGCTGGGCCGCATCAAGCTGGTCAATCCCGACACGCGCGGCCTGGTGCGCGGCGACGACGGCCTGTTCCGCCAGCAAAGCGGGCAGCCGGCCGACGTCGACCAGGGCGTGCGCCTGGTGGACGGCACGCTGGAGGGCAGCAACGTCAACGCCATCGATGCCATGGTCAACATGATCAGCCTGGCGCGCTCGTTCGAAACGCAGATGAGCCTGCTGAAAAACGCGGAAAACAATGCCGCCAAGGCAACGCAAATCCTGGCCTTGAATTAAGTTGCTTGCATCATTGTTGCCACTTGGCAACAGTGTGGCCTATCCGTCATTGCGCCGGGCGCGCGAATTGCCCATCATGGTGCTTTGCCATCCACCAGAGCCAGCCCATGCGCTCGTCCCAGGAACGATATGCCGCCGTGGTATTGCCGTTCGCGCTCGCCGTTGCCGCGCTGACGCTGGTGGCTGTGCTCAGCGTTTCCATCATGTCCACGCTGCGCGCCTATGTGGCCGGGGAAAGCCACTGGTCGAAAGGGCAGAAGGCCGCCATCGCCACCTTGCAGCGCTACCTGGCCACGGCCGACGAGCAGGATTTCCAGCAATTCCGCGCTGAACTGGCGGTGCCGCTGTCCGACCTCGTGGCGCGGCGCGAGATGGACAAGGAGCAGCCCGACTACGCGGTGGTGCGCGCCGGTTTCGTCGGCGGGCGCAACGCCGCCGAAGATATCGACGGCATGGTCTGGCTGTACCGCAATTTCAAGCACGTGCCACTGATGGCGCGCGCCATCACCTACTGGAAGCACAGCGACGAACACTTGCTGCGCCTGCGCGACCTGGGCGAGCGCCTGCACGCCACGCCGCTGGCGGCGCGCCCGTCGCAAGACGTGTTCCTGCTCGAACTGCAGGAAATCGATCGCCGCCTGTCGCCGCTGGCCATCGGCTTTGCCGCGGCGGTCAACGAAGCGGCGCGCCAGGTCACCAATGCCTTGCTGGGCGTGCTGGTGCTGGCGGCCGCCCTGCTGGCGTTGAGCTGCCACCGCTACCTGCGCCGCTCCTTCCTGCGCCGCGAACGCCTGCTGCAGCAGTTGCAGCACAGCGAAGCCGCAGCCTTTGCCGAGAAAGAGCTGCTGCAGGTCACGCTGGCGTCGATTGCCGACGCCGTCATCACCACCGACCGCGCGCAGCGCGTCAGTTACTGCAACCGCAACGCCGAGCAAATGCTCGGCATGCCGGTCGCCAGCCTGCTCGGGCGCCCCCTGGCCGAGGTATGCCGCCTGGAGGGCGCCGAAGGCGGCCTGCAGCTGCTCGCGGCCGATGGCCGCCAGCTGCCGGTCGACCGCCAGCTGGCGCCGATCCACGCGCCGGACGGCCAGGCCATCGGCCAGGTGATCGTGCTGCACGACGCCAGCGAAGCGCGGCGCCACGCCGCCCAGCTGTCCTACCAGGCTACGCACGACGAGCTGACCGACATCCTCAACCGGCGCGAATTCGAGCGCCGCCTGTGTGAACTGCTGCGCGCCATGCACGAGGGCGAAGAAGGCGAACATGCCGTGCTGTACCTCGACCTGGACCGCTTTAAAGTCGTCAACGACACCAGCGGCCACGCCGCGGGCGACGAGCTGATCCGGCAAGTCAGCCAGCTGCTGCGGGCCACCCTGCGCGAGCGCGACATTGTCGGCCGTCTTGGCGGCGACGAGTTCGGCATCGTGCTGACCTACTGCAGCCACGCCGACGCCGTGCGCGTGGCCGAGAAGGTGCGGCAAGCCGTGGTCGAGCTGCGCTTCCTGTGGGGAGTTCGCAGCTACCGCGTCGGCGTCAGCATCGGCGTGGTGCTGCTGGCCGGGCGCCAGGGCAACCTGAAGGAGGTGATGAAGTCGGCCGACGCCGCCTGCTATATGGCGAAAGAGAAGGGCCGCAACCGCATCCACCTGTACAGCGCCGACGATGCCGAACTGTCGGTGCGCCAGACCGAGATGGAAGCGGTGTCGCGCATCCGCGCCGCGCTGGAAAACGACCGTTTCTGCCTGCACCTGCAAACCATCGCCCCGCTCAAGCCGGGCGGCCAGGCGCATGCCGAAGTGCTGGTGCGCATGCTGGACGAGCAGGGCGGCCTGGTGCCGCCCATGGCCTTCATCCCGGCCGCCGAGCGCTACGACCTGATGCCGCTGCTCGACCGCTGGGTGATCCGGCACGCCTTTGCCGCGCTGGCGCAGCAACCGGCCGGCACCAGCTGGGCCATCAACCTGTCCGGCGCCTCGGTGTGCGACGAGGACTTGCTGGAATATGTGCTGGAACAGCGGCGCGCCAGCGGCGTGGCGCTGGAGAACGTCTGCTTCGAAATTACGGAAACGGCAGCGGTGGGCAACCTGGCGCACGCCGCCGCCCTGATCCAGGACCTGCAGGCCCAGGGCTGCCGCTTCGCCCTCGACGACTTCGGCGCCGGCATGTCGTCCTTCGCCTACCTCAAGCACCTGCCGGTCGATTATGTGAAGATCGACGGCAGCTTCATCCGCGGCATCCTGCACAGCCCGACCGAGCGCGCCATGGTCGAATCGATCAACCAGATCGCCCATGTCATGGGCAAGCAAACCATCGCCGAGTTCGTGGAAGACGAGGCCGTGCTGGACTGCCTGCGTGCCATGGGCGTCGACTACGCCCAGGGCTATGGGGTAGGGCGGCCCGAGCCCATGCAGGAGCTCAGGCAATCATATAAAGAAGCCGCGCTTTGAGCCTGGCGCCTACATCAACTGGACACCCCACCAGAACTGCAGGATCATCGCCATCTCTTGCGACATGCCGTAGAGCTGAAGCGCGCCACTCTTGTTTCTCGAAAAAACAAGCGCTGGGAACGTACCGCGTACCAGGCTGCCATGCGCAGGCAGGGCGGCCTGTTTAAACGCTTGGAGCGCACCGCGGTCGTCCGGATCGAGATCGACATACCAAAGCTCCACCGTGTTTCCGTCATCGATGAAGCTGCCGCCGAATCCAGCCGGGCACGCTTTTCCTTTGATTTTTTCAAGCATGGAACCCAACGGTGAAACTACGCCCCGTGGCGACGGCCGAATGAGCTCGGCCAGCAGCGCATCGCCTTTGGCCCCTGTCGCAACGGTTTCCGCAAAGGCGGTGCGCATCACGTTCAGTGCGGCGGTTTCGCCGATGCGCGATGGCTCGATAGTATCCACGTCATCGATCGCCTTCCGTAGGCGCTTCTGGAAGTCGGCAAACTCCGCTTGCGCCTTCGACTTGTCGAAGCCTGGTTGAATGAAATCGGACGAGGTGCAAAGTGCCTGCCGAAGATCGCGGGGCAGCGCCATGCCTGGCCGCCATTGTGTTGCCGCTGCATTCAAGCGGGCGAGCCGTTCGGGTGGCAGCGTTTGCAGGATCTTGTGTAATTGTTCTGCGTCTTGCTCGCGTCCAGGCAATCGCTCCTGTGAGACTTTCAGCAGGACTCCCGCCAGTTCCGGGTCATAAGGCATTCCTTTGTTTCCCAGGCTCAGTTCGGCCAGGATGCTGGCTGCCACGGGATTCCCATTGTCGGCCATTGGCCAGAGTTGCGCGACAGCCTTCGAATACCATTGCTTGCTCTTGGCCGGGCTGTGCTCAACCCCATCCAGGCCACGCTGGTACTTGTAAGCCAGGCTGAGCTGGGCGAGTATGTATCCTGACGCCGCTGACTTTTCAAGAAGTACGAATGCCAGTTGCTGTTGCGAAGGTTCCGACAGGGATTGCGACAAGGTGAAGTCGGTAATGCGATCGGAGCCGCCTGGCATCAACGCCAAAGCGGCAGGCGGAGCTGCTGCATGCTTTTTGATGTTAGCTTCCCACGCCGCCACCTGCTTTGCCGCTGGCGTCGCAGCGGAGCGGTTTCGCTTATGTTCCTCCACCAGATGCTCTTGTGCGCCAATATGGCCGCCCTCGGCTGCGAGGACGTAAAGTCGCTTCGCTCGCCTGTCATCCCGCCCAAGGTCGCCGCGATACTCATGGGCCCTCGCCAGCAGGAACAGTTTCTCGGGGGTGGGCATATCGGTTTTCTGTTGAAGTTCGAGCATCGCCGTGATGTAGCGATTCTCTTTATCCGTAAACGCGATTTCAGTTCGTGCAACGGAGGTCAAGGGCAGGGCGCTTAGCAGCGCGGCGGCAAGATAGATGGCAGCGGTCTTGTTCATTTTCGGTTCAAACCTGTCTTCCTCTGGACGGTTGCTATTGTCTTTGGGGAAATAATTGTCAAACTTGAAACGATAGCAGGGCTGAGCAATGCATGTCACACGCTTGAATAGGCGGGGGAAAACCAGCCAGATCGACGCTTTGAGTTGACGCTCCGCACGGGATAATGCCTGCATAGGAAAACCGTAATTGGAGCAGGCAAATGATTCGATCACTGTGGATTGCCAAGACTGGCATGGAAGCACAGCAGACCCAGATGGACACCGTGTCCAACAACCTGGCGAACGTGCAAACCAATGGCTTCAAGAAGTCGCGTGCGGTCTTCGAAGACCTGCTGTACCAGAACATCCGCCAGCCGGGCGCGGCCTCGTCGCAGCAGACGCAGCTGCCGTCCGGCATGCAGCTGGGCACGGGCGTGCGCCCGGTGGCCATCGAGCGCATCCATACCCAGGGCAATCCGCAATCGACCGGCAACGACAAGGACATGATGGTCAACGGCAACGGCTTTTTCACCGTGCTGCTGCCCGATGGCACTACCGCCTACACGCGCGACGGTTCGTTCCAGCGCGATAACAATGGCCAGATGGTCACCTCCAGCGGCTTCGTGCTGCAGCCGGCCATCACCATCCCGATCAATGCCCAGAGCATTACGGTCGGCCGCGACGGCACCGTGTCGGTAACGCTGCCGGGGCAGGTGGCGCCGCAGCAGATCGGCAGTATCCAGCTGGCCACCTTCATCAACCCGACCGGCCTGGAGTCGAAAGGCGAGAACCTGTATGTGGAAACCGGCGCCTCCGGCGCGGCCACCGTCAACCAGCCCGGCACCAATGGCACCGGCGTGATCCTGCAGGGTTATGTGGAAACCTCCAACGTCAACGTGGTGGAGGAGATGGTCAACATGATCCAGACCCAGCGCGCTTACGAGATCAATTCGAAGGCGATCACCACCTCCGACCAGATGTTGCAGCGCCTGTCGCAGCTGTAAGGATTTGCCATGCGCCCGAACTTCGCCGCCCTTGCCGCCGCCGCTGCCGCGCTGCTGCTGTCCGCCTGCGCCACGGCGCCGTCGTCCATCGTCAGCGGCCCGACCAGCGCGCGCCCGCTGCCGCCGCCATATCCGCCGCTGGCGCAGACCAATGGCGCGATCTACCAGGCCAATACCTACCGCCCGGCCTTCGAAGACCGGCGCGCGCGCCATGTGGGCGATGTGATCAATGTCGTCATCACGGAAAACACGTCGGCCGTAAAAAATGGCGCCAGCTCGGGCAACAAGTCGGGCAGCGTCAATTTCGGCATCCCGGGCGTGTTCCAGAACAAGCTTGGCACCAACGTCGCCACCAGCGCCGACAACAAGTACGCCGACGCCGACAACCAGAGCATGAGCAACACCTTCACCGGCACCATCGGCGCCACCGTGGTGGAAGTGCTGCCCAACGGTAACCTGATCATTGCCGGCGAAAAGCAGGTCGGCCTGAACAAGGGCACCGAATACATCCGCATTTCCGGCATGGTGAACCCGGATTCGATCGTCAACGGCAATTCGGTCACCTCGACCGCGATTGCCGATGCGCGCGTCGAGTACCGCACCAAGAGCAATATCGACCGCGCCGAAGTGCAGTCCATGCTGTCGCGCTTCTTCCTCAGCCTGCTGCCATTCTGACCATGAAGACTCTCAAGCTCCTCGCCCTGTGCGCCGCGCTGGCGCTGGCGCCCACCGTGCAGGCGGAACGCCTGAAGGACCTGGCCAGCATCGCCGGCGTGCGCCAGAACCAGTTGATGGGTTACGGCCTGGTGGTCGGCCTCGACGGTTCCGGCGACCAGACCACGCAAACCCCGTTCACCGTGCAGTCGGTGGCCTCCATGCTGCAGCAGATGGGCGTGGCGCTGCCGGCCGGCACCACCCTGCAGCTGAAGAATGTGGCCGCCGTGATGGTCACCGCCAGCCTGCCCGCGTTCGCGCAGCCGGGCCAGCAGATCGATGTCACCGTGTCGTCCATGGGCAATGCGAAATCGCTGCGCGGCGGCACTTTGCTGATGACCCCGCTCAAAGGTGCGGACGGCCAGGTGTACGGCATGGCGCAGGGCAATGTGCTGGTGGGCGGCGTCGGCGCGCAGGCGCCGGGCGGCGGTGCCTCGGTGGTGGTCAACCACCTGTCGGTCGGCCGCATTTCCGGCGGCGCCACGGTGGAACGCGCGGTGCCGACGGCGCTGGGCGACGGCAACCAGATCCGCCTTGAGCTGAACAATACCGACTTTGCCACCGCCAGCCGCGTGGTCAGCGCCATCAACGACAAATACGGCGCCGGCGTGGCCTATGCGCAGGATGGCCGCACCATCCGCGTCACCGCGCCATCGTCGAGCGACGCGCGGGTGGCCTTCATCGGCGACCTGGAAAGCCTCGACGTACGGCCGGCGCGCCAGGCGGCCAAAGTCATCATGAATGCGCGCACCGGCTCGGTGGTCATGAACCAGGAAGTCACGCTCGAGACGTGCGCCATTTCGCACGGCAACCTGTCAGTATCGGTCAGTGCCGACACCCAGGTCAGCCAGCCCAACCCGCTCAGCGGTGGCCAGACCGTGGTTGCCCAGCAGGGCAATGTGGACATCAAGAAAGATGCCGGCAAGGTCATCATGCTGAAGGGCGGCGCATCGCTGGCCGAAGTGGTGAAGGCGCTCAACGCCATCGGCGCGTCGCCGCAGGACTTGCTGGCCATCCTGCAGGCGATGAAGGCAGCGGGTTCGCTGCGCGCCGAGCTGGAAATCATTTGAGGACGCAGCCATGATCCCACGGACCGTCTCCACCGACCTGAACAACGGCCTGGCCATCGACAGCAAGGGCTTTGGCGATTTGCGCCAGTCGGCGCGCGCCGGTTCGCCGGAAGCGCTGAAGACCACGGCGGTCCAGTTCGAAGCCATGTTCGTCAATATGATGATGAAGAGCATGCGCGAGGCGACGCCGCAGGATGGCCTGTTCGACAACCAGCAGACCAAGATGTTCACCACCATGCTGGACCAGCAGACCAGCCAGGACATTGCCAAGAAGGGCATCGGCCTGGCCGACGTGCTGGTGCGCCAGCTGTCGAAAACCCTGCAGCAGCAGGACGTCAGCGCCGGCGACCCGATGGCGCGCGCCTTGCTCGACCAGGCCAGGCTGCAGCGCTCGATCGAAGCCAGCGGCGGCGCGGGCGCCATGGCCGGCAAGGCCGACAGGCCGAGCGTCGCCGCGGCCGACAAACCGGCCCACGTGCGCGCCTTCCAGGACAAATTGACCAGCCATGCGGAAGAAGCCAGCCGCGCCTCCGGCATCCCGGCCAAGTTCATGCTCGGCCAGGCGGCGCTGGAATCGGGCTGGGGCCGGCGCGAAATCAAAGGGCGCGACGGCAGCAACAGCCACAACCTGTTCGGCATCAAGGCCGGTCCCGACTGGAAGGGCCGGGTGGTCGAAACCGCCACCACCGAATATGTGAATGGCAAGCCGCAAGTGCGCGTCGAGAAATTCCGCGCCTACGACAGCTATGCCGACAGCTTCAAGGACTATGCGCGCCTGATCACCAAGAATCCGCGTTACGAAAAAGCGCTGGCTGCCGCCAACGGCACCGACGCCGCCGGATTCGCGCGCAACCTGCAGCGCGCCGGCTATGCCACCGACCCCAACTATGCCACCAAGCTGGCCAGCATTATCAAAAGGACATTGGCTTAATTGAGCCATTTCAAGTTTTGCTGCGCAGCGCCGTAAACTGAGACATCATGACTGCACTCTTTGGTATCGCGAAATCCGGATTAATGGCCGCCCAGACCGGGCTGACCACGACCGGCCACAATATCGCCAATGCGGCGGTGCCCGGCTATAGCCGCCAGACCGTCATCCAGGGCACCACGCCGCCGGTCAACCTGGGCGTCGGCTTTATCGGCACCGGTACCGAAGTGGCGCAGGTCAAGCGCGTCTATGATGATTTCGTTAACAAGCAACTGCTGGGCGTGCAAACCCAGCAGGCTTCGGTCGACACCTACCTGAAGCAGATCAGCCAGATTGACAATATGCTGGCCGATGCGACGGTCGGCCTGTCGCCGGCACTGCAAGGTTTCTTCAAAGGCATCCAGGACGCCAATTCGGCGCCGGCCTCGTCGGCCTCGCGCCAGGCCATGCTGTCGGCGGCAGAAACGCTGACCGCGCGCTTCCATACCATGAATGACCGCCTGCAGGACTTGCAGAACGGCACCAACAGTGCGATCACCGCCAACGTGTCGGAATTGAATGCCTTCGCCCGCCGCGTGGCCGACCTGAACAACCAGATCGCCGGCCTGTCGATCGATCCTTCGCGTATCCCGAATGATTTGCTGGACCAGCGCGACCAGATCATCAGCGAGATGAACAAGGTCATCAAGGTCACTGTGACGCAGGCCGACAACCATATGCTGAACGTATCGTTCGGCAGCGGCCAGCCGCTGGTGGTGGGCGGCAACTCGATGGCGCTCGGGGTCGGCACTTCGGATACCGACCCGAGCCGCGTAGTCGTGGGCTACCAGACTCAGAACAAGCTGGCGGTGCTGCCCGATTCGGTGCTGGTCGGTGGCCAGCTGGGTGGCTTGATGCAGTTCCGCAACGAAGGCCTGGACAAGGCGCAGAACCAGCTTGGCCTGATCGCTGCCGGCCTGACCGATACCTTCAACGACCAGCACAAGCTGGGCCTGGACCAGAACGGCCAGCCGGGCGGCAATTTTTTCAAGGATATCCAGGCCTATGTCGGTTACGATCGCGACAACGCTGACGCCAGCACACTGGACATCCAGGCCACGGTGGTCGACGGCGGCGCCCTGACCGGCGCCGACTACGACATGACTTTCGACGGCACCAACCTGGTGCTGACGCGCCGTACCGATGGCCAGCAGACCACTATCACCCCGTTCCCGCAAGGCGGCGTACCGCAAGTGATTGACGGCGTGTCCTTCAATATCACCGGGGTGCCGATGGCGGGCGACCGGGCGGAAATCCGGCCAACCTATTTCGCCGCTTCGCAAATGGCGGTGGCGATTTCCGACGGCACCAAGATTGCATTGGCGGCGCCGATCAGCACCTCGACCCCCAGCACCAATACCGGCAAGGCCAAGATGAGCCCGGGCGAGGTCGATGCCAATTACCTGTTGCCGGGCAATACCCTGGTGGCGCCGGTCAACCTGACCTACGACCTGGCCAGCAATACGCTGAGCGGCTTCCCGGCGGTCGACGTCACGGTGACCGACGAAGCCGGCGTGGCGACCGTGTTCCCGGCCGGCACCCCGGTCACCTATACCTCGGGCGCCAAGATCAGTTTCAGCGGCATCAGCTTCACGCTGAGCGGCACGCCGGGCGACCTCGACAAGTTCGACATCAAGCCCGGCAGTGGCGTCGGCGACAACCGCAACGGCGTGGCGCTGGCCGCGCTGCAAACCAAGAACACCATGCTGGGCGGTACGGCCAGCTACCAGTCCACCTATGCCGGCCTGGTGAATACGATCGGCAACCGCACGCGGGAAGCGGAGATCAACAGTGCCGCGATGGAAACCGCGGTTGCCCAGGCCACCGAAGTGCAGCAATCGATCTCGGGCGTGAACCTCGACGAAGAGGCCGCCAACCTGATCCGCTACCAGCAAGCCTACCAGGCCTCGGCGAAGGTGATGGCCACGGCCGCCACCCTGTTCGACACCTTGCTCTCGCTGGGCGGTTAAGCAATTTGAAGGAATAGCATCATGGTCATGCGCATCAGCTCCAACATCATCTACAACAACGGCGTCGGCCAGTTGAACACGCTGCAGTCGCAACTGCAGCGCGCCCAGCTGCAGCTATCGACCGGCCGCCGCGTGCTGACCCCGGCCGATGACCCGGTAGCTTCCGCGCGTGCGCTGGAGATCAGCCAGTCGAAAGAGATGAACACCCAGTTCGTCACCAACCGCACCAATGCGCGCAGCTCGCTGTCGCTGGTGGACCAGTCGCTGCAGAACACCGACGACCTGCTGCAGGATGTGAAGCGCCTGATCGTCAACGCCGGCAACCCGGCCCTGTCGCAGCAGGACCGCCTGTCGCTGGCGACCGAGCTCGAGGGCCGCCTGGACGACCTGCTGGGCCAGGCCAACGCCACCGACGGCACGGGCGGCTTCCTGTTCTCGGGCTACAAGCTGGCGACCCAGCCCTTTGCCAAGAATTCCACCGGCGCCGTATACCAGGGCGACCAGGGCGCGCGCGACCTGCAGGTAGCCACCTCGCGCAAGCTGCCGATCAGCGTTTCCGGTTCCGAAATTTACGAAGAGGTCCTGACCGGCAACGGCACCTTCGTCACCGGCGCCAATGCCGGCAACCAGACGCGCGGCGGCACCGGCGTGATTTCGCCCGGCTCGGTGGTCGACCGCACCTTGCTGACCGGCCACAAGTACACGATTGATTTCACGGTGGTGCCGGCCACGCCGGGCGTGCCGGAGGTGACCACCTTCACCGTCAACGATGTCACCAATGGCACCCAGCCGCTGCTGAACCAGCCCTACAAACCGGGCGAACCGATCATATTCGACGGCATGCAACTCGACATCAAGGGCAAACCGGCCGACCTGGACCAGTTCTCGGTCGACCCCAGCACCAACCAGTCGATGTTCACCACGATGCGCAACCTGATCACGGCGCTGTCGGCCAGCCCGTCCAATCCGGTCGCCGATGCCGAGCGCACCAACCAGCTCAACCTGGCCAACCAGAACATGAGCAATGCCCTCGACAAGGTCCTGTCGGTACGTGCCAGCGTCGGTTCCGGCCTGAAGGAACTCGACCACCTGGACAGCGCCGGCGACGACCTGAACATCGCCTACGCCCAGCAGATTGGCGACCTGATCGACGCCGACCCGGTGGAAACCATCTCCCGCTTCACCCAGCTGCAAACCAACCTGGAAGCAGCGCAAAAATCCTACAAGGCGTTGACCGGTCTGTCGCTGTTCAACTTCATCTGAGGCTTGCGGCTATCCCACTCGCGCGGCAGTTGCCGCGCTTTTTCTATGCCCTGGTTGACCAGGCTCTGGATCGGCATGTTCATGTAGGGCAGGGTCATGGTCAGCGTCAGGAAGCCGACGCCGAGGGTGATGGGGAAGCCGATGCCGAACAGGTTCAGCTGCGGTGCGGCGCGCGTCAGGATGCCGAGCGCGACGTTGGTGATCAGCAGGGCGGCGACGATCGGCAGCGACAGCTGCAGGCCGGCCGAGAAGATGGTGGCGCCCCATAGCGCCAGTTCCCAGAAGCCGTTGTTGTGGAAGGCGATGGCCGCCACCGGCAGCGTGAAGAAGCTTTCGGCCAGTGCTTCCAGCAGCACCAGGTGGGCGTTCACCGCCAGCACGGCCAGGGTCACCACCCAGACCAGGAACTGCGACACGGCCGACGAGCGGCCCTGCGACATGGGGTCGAAGAAGCTGGCAAAGCCGAGGCCCATGGTCAGGCTGGAAATCTCGCCCGCCATCTCCACCGCGGCAAACACCAGGCGCATCGCGAAGCCCATGCCGGCGCCGATCACGATCTCGCGCGCCAGCACCGACAGGCCGGCCCAGCCGGCCGGGTCGAGCGCCGGCATGGCGGGCACGGCGGGCGCCACCACCATGGCCATCAGCAGCCCCAGCGCGACTTTCACGCGCATCGGGATGCGGGCATTGCCAAAGATGGGGGAGGCGGCAACCAGCGCCAGGATGCGCGCCGTCGGCCACAGCAGGGCGGCAATCCAGGTATTGAGTTCGGCGGCGGTGACGACCAGCATGGTTCAGCTGACCAGGGAGGGGATCCCTGTCAGCACCTGGCGCATGTAGTCGAGCATGACGGACAGCATCCACGGCCCGGCCACCACCAGGGCCACGAACACGCCCACCAGCTTGGGGATGAAGGACAGGGTGGCTTCGTTGATCTGGGTGGCGGCCTGGAAGATCGAGACCACCAGGCCGATCACCAGCGCCACCAGCAGCAGCGGCGCCGCCACCATCAGGGTGACTTCCATGGCCTGGCGGCCCATGGTCATGACGGTTTCCGGATTCATGGCGCGCGCCCCTAATAGAAGCTCTGGGACAGGGAGCCCAGCAGCAGTTGCCAGCCGTCGACCAGCACAAACAGCATCAGTTTGAACGGCAGCGAAATCACGGCCGGCGACATCATCATCATACCCATCGACATCAGCACCGAAGCGACCACCATGTCGATGATGAGGAAGGGGATGAAGATGGCAAAGCCGATCTGGAACGCGGTCTTCAGCTCGGAGGTGATAAAGGCCGGCACCAGCACTTTCAGCGGCACGTCTTCCGGTCCCTGCAGGGCCGGGCTGCGCGAGATCTTGACGAACAGGGCCAGGTCGGACTGGCGCGTCTGCTTCAGCATGAAGGTTTTCAGCGGCGCGGCCGAGCGGTCCATGGCCTGCTGCATGGTGATCTTGTTTTCCTGCAGCGGGATCCAGGCGTCGGTATAAATCTTGTCGAACACCGGGCTCATGACGAAGAAGGTCAAGAACAGCGACAGGCCGATGATCACCTGGTTGGGCGGCGCCGATTGCGTGCCGAGCGCCTGGCGCAGCAGCGACAGCACGATTACGATGCGGGTGAAGCCGGTCATCATCAGCAGCGCGGCCGGGATGAAGGTCAGCGCCGTCATCAGGATCAGCGTCTGCAGCGTCAACCCATAGTTGGTGCCGCCGCCCGGCGCGGGCGTGCTGGTGAAGGCGGGGATGGTGGGCTCGGCGCCGGCCGCCAGCGGCAGCAACAGGGCGAGCGCAGCGCCGCCGGCAGCGGCGAGGCGCAGGGCGTGCTTATTTGCCATTGCGCTTTTCAATCGTCTGTTTGAACCATTCGGCGAAATTGGCGCCGGGCACTGGCTGCGCGCCCGCCAGGTCGGCATCGGCGATTTCCTGGCGCGGCATGGTGGCCAGGGCATTCATGCGGCCGGGCGAGGCGCCGACCACGATCCATTGTTCGCCCACTTCCACCACCAGGATGCGTTCGCGCGCGCCCACGCTCAGGGCGCCAACCAGCTTGACGGTGGTGCCGCCGGTGATGTGTTTCGGGCCAAAGCGCTTGAGCAGCCAGGCCAGGCCGACCAGCAGGGCAATGACAAAGCCGAGCGAGAGGATGGTCTGCAGCAGGGAGCCGGCGGCGGACGGCGCCTGGCCGGCCAGCACATTGGCCGGGGCCGGCGCATTGGCGGCGCGCGCGCCGGCCAGGGCGGCCTGCTGTTCGGGCGTCACCGCAGGCGCGGCGGCGGCCGGAGCTGCGGCAGCCGGTGCGGCGGCATCGGCCGGGGCGGCTTGCTGGCTGGTGGCGATGGTATCGGGGGCGGGGGCTTGCTGCGCCAGCGCGGGGGCGCCGGCAAGGCAGAAGGCGGCCGCCAGGGTGAGCGGCCGCAGGGCGCGAAGGACGGCGTGGCTTTGCTTCATTTATTCAGTTTTCGGATGCGTTCGGATGGCGTGATGATATCGGTCAGGCGGATACCGAACTTGTCGTTCACCACCACCACCTCGCCCTGGGCGATCAGGCAGCCGTTGACCAGCACATCCATCGGCTCGCCGGCCAGGCCGTCCAGCTCGACCACGGAGCCCTGCGCCAGTTGCAGCAGGTTCTTGATGGCGATCTTGGTGCGGCCCAGTTCCACCGTCAGCTGCACCGGGATATCGAGGATGAAGTCGATATCGTTATGGGTTTCAGTCTTGTTCGGCTGCTTGGAAAAATCCTTGAACACGGCGGCAGTGGCGGCCTGGTTCTGCATGGCGGCCGCTTCCGCAGCGGCCTGCTCGGCGATCGCCGCGCCCCACAGATCCTCTTCGCTGCTGGTATCGTCTTCTTGATTGTCCGACATGTTTCTCTCCTGTTTGCTGCTTTACTTCATATTATCGGTGTTTGCCAGCAGTTTCTCCACCTTCAATGCGTATTGCCCGTTCAACACACCATAAGTGCAGTCGATCACGGGCACGCCATCCACGGTGGCTTCGATGGTTTCCGGGATGGTGAGCGGGATCACGTCGCCCACCTTCATATTCAGGATTTCATCGAAACTGACTTTGGCGGTGCCGAGCTTGGCCACCAGTTCCACTTCGGCGATCTGGATCTGCTGCGTCATCAGGCGGATCCAGCGCTTGTCCACTTCCAGCGCTTCGCCCTGCAGCGAGGAGGTCAGCGCGTCGCGGATCGGCTCGATCATCGAGTACGGCATGCAGAAGTGGATCTGGCCCGACACCGAACCGAGTTCAATGGTGAAGGTGGACGCCACCACCACCTCGTTCGGCGTGGCGATGTTGGCGAACTGCGTATTCATTTCGGAACGGATGTACTCGAATTCGACCGGGTACACCGGCTCCCACGACTTGGTATAGGCCTCGAACACGATATCGAGGATGCGCAGGATGATGCGCTGCTCGGTCTGGGTGAAGTCGCGCCCCTCGACCCGGGTGTGGAAGCGGCCGTCGCCGCCGAACAGGTTGTCCACCAGCAGGAACACCAGGCCCGGGTCGAACACCATCAGCGCCGTGCCGCGCAGCGGCTTCATGTGCACCAGGTTGAGGTTGGTCGGCACCACCAGGTTGCGGATGAACTCGGAATACTTGGAAACGCGCACCGAACCGACCGACACTTCGGCGCTGCGGCGCAGGAAGTTGAACAGGCCCACGCGCAGCAGGCGCGCGAAGCGCTCATTGATAATTTCCAGGGTCGGCATACGGCCCCGGACGATGCGTTCCTGCGTCGCCAGGTTGTAGGTGCGGACACCGGTGGACTCCTCGGGCGCCGCGACGTCGTCCTGATCGCCGTTAACGCCCTTTAAAAGGGCATCAACTTCTTCCTGGGAGAGAAAATTATCAGCCATGCTTCACACAAACCTTACTGGATGATAAACGCTGTAAACAAAACTTCCGACACTTCCTGGTTGTCGCCGCCGTTTTCAAACGGCTGGTTGACCGCTTCCAGGATGTCCTTGCTCAGCTGCTGCTTGCCTTCCGGCGTGTTGATTTCGGAGGCGTGCTTGCTCGACAACAGCAGCAGGATGCGGCTGCGCAGCTTGGGCATATTGGTCTTGATCACTTCCGACTCTTCCAGGCTGCTGGCCTGCAGGGTGATCGCCAGTTGCAGGTACTGCTCGCCGTTCTCGGGCTGCAGGTTGACCGTGAACTGGTCCACCGGCACATACACCGGCGGCCCGGCCGGTTTGTTTTTCTTGGCCTTCTTGACCGGCTTGGCTTCCTCGGCATGCTCTTCGCCACCGCTCTTGAGCATGAACCATGCGCCGCCACCGCCGGCCAGGGCGAGCACCAGCACGCCAGCCATGATGATGATCAGCTTCTTCTTGGAACCACCGCCTACCGGTGCTGCTTCTGCCTTCGCATCAGCCTTCATTTTTGGATTCGCTTTCAATTCTGCCCTGGATGCAAGAGTTGGATCATGACGCCATTATGTCATTATCGCGAAAGCTTTCGGGAGGCGATGCGCTGAAAAGAGGCAGGAAGCAGGGCTATCTCTGCCTTAGGCGAAGGTATCGACTGCTCCCAGCACGCTGCGGCGTGCTGCTGGCGCAGCCGATGCCGCCTGGCCGTCATCGCCGGAGTTGTCATTCTGGCCATTGGCAACGCCGCGGCCACGGCCGGCGGCCGCCATCTGTTCGAAGGCCTGCTGCTGCTCCTGGCTGCCGGCCGACACGCTGGCGTCGCCCAGCGTGATGCCGGCTTCGCCCATGGTCTCGCGCAGCTTCGGCAGGGCCTGCTCGAGGGCTTCGCGCACCTCCGGCTGGGCTGCCATGAAGGCGACGCTGGCCTGGTCGTTGGAAACGTTCAGCACCACCTGCAGCGGGCCCAGGTCGGGCGGGTTCAGGGTGAGGGTGGCGCTTTGTTCGCCGCCGTTCACCATCCACACGACTTTCTGGCCGAGCTGGTGGTCCCAGCCCTGGCTGCCGACGCGGGCATGCAGCTGGTTGCTGGCCACCGCTTGCGCTGCTTGGGCATTGGCGGCGCCGGCGGGTGCCTGCGCGGTGGCCGCCTGCACGGCGCCAGCGGCCGGTTGTGCGGCCTGGGCGGCATCGCGTGCTGCAGCGTCGCTGCGGGCCTGGGCCAGGGTGGCCTGGAAGTCGGCTGGGGCGGCTGCTGCCGCGCCTTGCTGGGCATTGGCTGCGGCCCCTTGCGGCGCCAGCGCGGCCGCTGCCAGCTCGGGCGCTTCCGCGCCCGCTGCCGCAGCGGAAGCCTGGCTGGCCGCTGCCGCGCCGCCCTGCTGCGCGCTGCGCGCTTCCAGGGCGGCCAGGGTCTTGGCCATGGCGGCGGTGTCGATCTGCGCGCCGGCGGCGCTTTGTTCGTCGGCCTTGCCCATCATTTTGCGCAGGGCTTCGGCAGCCACTTCGGGGGCGATGCCTGCCGGCGGTTCGGCGCCAGCGTCCATGCCGGGCCAGTGTGGCAGGGCCGCACCAGCGCTGCGTTGGTCCAGCGCGGGGGCATCGCCCTGCGCCAGGCCGGCAATGGCCTGCCCGGCGCCGTCGGCGGGCGCTGCCGCCGGCGTGGCGGCCGGCTGGTTCAGGCTGGCCATCAGCATCAGCATCTCGGCGATCGGGTCGCTGGCCGCCTGGCTGGCGGCTTCCGCCGCGTTCGTCTCATCGGCCGGGGCGCTGGCGCCAGCAGTGGCGCTGGCAGCGGCGCCGGACGGATTGCCGCCCTCCGTTTGCTGGGCGGCGGTCGGGGCGGGCGCGGCCGGCGCGGCGTCCGGGCTGGCTGGGCCGGCCGGGGTGGCCTGGCCCGCCGGCTTGGCGCCGGGCGTCGCTTGCACGGGTTTGGCCGCCTGGGCCGGGCTGGCTTGTGCCGGGCGCGCCGGCGCGGATGGCTGGGCCTGCGGTTGCTGGGCGGCCGGTTTCGGCGCCTCGGCGCGCCGGGCCGGCGCGGCGGAGGGCGCCGGGGTCGGCGGCAAGGCAGCGGCCTGGCGTTCGATCTGGCGGTTCAGGGCTTGCTGGAACTGTCCATCAGCCTGCGCCGTCGGGGCGGTGCCCGCGCGCGGGCTGCCCGGGTTGCCGGTGAGGAGGGGATTGGTCTGGACAGTCTGGGTATTCATCGTAAAACCTAGCGTTTGAAAAATGCCTGGCGGGAGGCGTGTTCATCCATGGCCTTCTGGTCGCGCTTGGCTTCCTTCTTCAGCTCCTGGGCTTGCGCCCGGTCGCGCAGGGTGGAGAAGGACATGCGCTTGCGCTCGGCTTCCTGCCACGCCTGCTTTTCCTGGTCGCCGCGCGCCTTGGTGTGGCGCAGCACATCCTCCTGGCCCTTGATCGCCGCATCCAGCTTCTCCATGAAAGCCTGGAAGTTGCGGTACGCCATGGGCGTGATGCCCTGCTGCTGCGAAGCGTCGAAGCGGCGGCCATACTCGTCGCGGTAGCCGACCAGCATGTTCAGCTTTTCCTCGGCGTCGGCCACGGCTTTCAGGGCCGCGCCAAGGCGCTTGGCCGCATCGTCGGTTTCCCGCCGGGCCAGGTCAATCAGGGTTTCGAGTTGCTGGGTTGAGGCCATGATGGTTCATTATAGGCAAGGCCAGCCGTGTCAATCAGTCGAACAGCGTGGTTAATTGCCCCAAACTCTCGGGCATGGTGACTTGCTCGGTAATCTTTTGTTGCAAGAATTGCTCGATTTTGTCGTGCAGGGCGATGGCCTGGTCCAGCACCGGGTCGGTGCCCGGGGTGTAGGCGCCGACGGCGATCAGGTCGCGGCTGCGTTCGTAGCGTGAAAACAACTGTTTCAGCTTGCGCGCCTGGTCCTGGTGCGCATGCGAGGTGATCGAATGCATGGCGCGGCTGATCGATTGTTCGATATCGATGGCCGGGTAGTGGCCGGCTTCGGCCAGGCGCCGGTTGAGCACGATATGCCCGTCGAGGATGGCGCGCGCCGAGTCGGCGATCGGGTCCTGCTGGTCGTCGCCCTCGGTCAGCACGGTGTAGAAGGCGGTGATGGAACCGCCGCCCAGCTCGCCATTGCCGGCGCGCTCGACCAGCACCGGCAGCTTGGCGAACACCGATGGCGGGTAGCCCTTGGTGGCGGGCGGCTCGCCGATCGCCAGCGCGATTTCGCGCTGCGCCATGGCATAGCGGGTCAGCGAGTCCATGATCAGCAGCACATTCATGCCCTTGTCGCGGAAGTGCTCGGCAATCGCCGTGGCATAGGCCGCGCCCTGCATGCGCATCAGCGGCGGCGTGTCGGCCGGCGCCGCCACCACGCAGGAGCGGCGCAAGCCTTCCTCGCCCAGGATTTGTTCGATGAATTCCTTGACCTCGCGGCCCCGTTCGCCGATCAGGCCGACCACGATGATGTCGGCTTCGGTATAGCGCGCCATCATGCCCAGCAGCACCGATTTGCCGACGCCGGAGCCGGCGAACAGGCCCATGCGCTGGCCACGGCCCACGGTCAGCATGGCGTTGATGCAGCGCACGCCCACGTCCAGCGTTTCCACGATCGGCGCGCGGCCCAGCGGGTTGGCCGGGCGCACATTGATCGGCGCCGAATCGTTGGTCTGGATCGGGCCCAGGCCATCCAGCGGGCGGCCGGCGCCATCGACCACGCGGCCCAGCAGTTCGGGGCCGACCGGCAGGTGGCGCGCGCGGTCGCTCGGGCGCCGACGCGGGTGGCTGACGCTGCCCGGTTTCGGCACGCTTTGTTCGACCGGGAACACGCGGGTGCCGGGCACGATGCCTTCGACATCGCTTTGCGGCATCAGGAACAGCTTGTCGCCCTCAAAGCCCACCACTTCGGCTTCCACCTTGCCGCCGGAGGGCAGGGGCACGGTGCAGGCGGCGCCCACGGCCAGGCGCAGGCCGACCGCTTCCATCACCAGGCCGGCCACGCGCGTGACGCGGCCCGACACTTGCATTGGCTCGACGAAGTCGACCAGGGTGGCGCAGTCGTTCAGGTAGGAACGCCAGCGGCCGGCATGCACTTGCGGGTCAGGCGCGCCCATCTCAGTCCAGCCATTCCACGTCTTTGCCGAGCGCATGGCTCAGGCGCTGCCAGCGCGACTGCACGGTGGCGTCGATCTGGTTGGAGGCGGTATCGACCTTGCAGCCGCCGCGCTCGAGCGTCGGGTCGTCGATCACGCGCCAGCCGCCTTTGTCCAGCTCTTCGGCGATGCTGTCGCGCACCACCACGGCGTCTTCCGGGTTCAGGATCAGCAGGGCGGGCTGCTGCAAAACCGGCAGGTATTCGATGGCTTCGCGCACGATCGGCAGGATCAGCTCCGGCTTCACGTGCAGCGCGTTTTTCAGCATGCCCTTGGCCAGGTGCAGGGCCAGCTCCAGTACTTCGTTGCTGATCACCTGGTCGGCCTCGCGCAGCGCCGCGCTGAAGTTGCCGGCGATCTCGCGCACCGGCGCCAGCGCCTGTTCGGTGGCGGCGCGCTGCTCGTCCAGCGCCTGCGCCATGCCTTCCTCGTGGCCGGCCTTGAAGCCTTCGTTATAGCCTTGCTGGCGCGCGTCCTCGCGGATGGCGGCCAGTTCTTCCTCGGTAGGGTACTCGGGTTGCGGCGGATTGTCGGCCGCGTAGGCGGCTTCCTCCGCTTCGATGACAGCCGCTTCCTCGGCCGCCGCCAGGGCGCGCGCCTCGGCTTCCTCGCGCTCGCGCTGGGCGACCACGCTCGGGCGCGTGTCGCCGAAGGACTGCAATTCCCAGCGCTGGTAGGCGGTCTGCTGTTCTTTTGGAATATTCGACATCAAACGAAGGAATCCTCACCTTTGCCGCCCAGCACGATCTGGCCTTCGTCAGCCAGGCGCCGCACAATCTGCAGGATCTGCTTCTGCTGGGTTTCCACTTCCGACAGGCGGACCGGGCCTTTGTTCTCCAGGTCCTCGCGCATCATTTCCGAGGCGCGCGCCGACATGTTCTTGAAGATCTTGTCGCGCAGGTCGGGCGAGGCGCCTTTCAGCGCGATGATCAGCATTTCGGACTGCACTTCGCGCAGCAGCAGCTGGATGCCGCGGTCGTCGACATCGATCAGGTTGTCGAACACGAACATCTCGTCCATGATCTTCTGCGCCATATCGTTGTCGTAGTTCTTGATATTGTCCATCACGTTCTGTTCCTGCTCGCCGGACATGAAGTTCAGGATCTCGGCCGCTGCGCGGATGCCGCCCAGCGTCGATTTCTTGATGTTCTCGTTGCCGGACAGGAGCTTGGTCAGCACGTCGTTCAGTTCGCGCAGCGCGGCCGGCTGCACGCCGTCCAGGGTGGCGATGCGCAGCACCACGTCGTTGCGCAGGCGGTCGGTGAAGTGGCCCAGGATTTCGCAGGCCTGGTCGCGCTCCAGGTGTACCAGGATGGTGGCGATGATCTGCGGGTGTTCGTTACGGATCAGCTCTGCCACCGACTGCGAGTCCATCCACTTCAGCGACTCGATGCCGGACGCATCCTTGCCGCCCAGAATACGCGACAGCAGCACCGACGCCTTGTCGTCGCCCAGCGCCTTGGTCAGCACCTGGCGGATGTACTCGTCCGAATCGAGGCCGACGGTGGAGGCGGCCGCGTACTGGTCACGGAAATCGTCCAGCACATCGACCACCATCTCGTGCGGGATGTTCTTCATGGTCGCCATCGAGGCGCCCAGCTTCAGCACCTCGCGCGGGCCGAGGAATTTCATGACTTCGGCCGCTTCGGCTTCGCCCATGGCCAGCATCAGGATGGCGGCTTTCTGCAGCCCGGTGTTTTCACTAGTCATTGTTGCCTATCCATTCCTTGATGACGTTGGCGACGATGCGCGGATCTTCCGTCGCGAGTTTCTTCGCCAGCGCCAGGTTGTCGCGGTAGGTGCGGGCAGTGTTTTCTTCCATCTTGGCGATTTCTTCCGCCAGCAATTCTTCCGGCGTCGGGCCGACAGGTTCCACGATAGGCTCCGGTTCTGGTTCCGGTTCCGGCTCGTTGATCTCGTCGATCTTCTTGAATACCGGACGCATCATCGGACGCACGATGCGCAGCAGGATGTACAGCAGGATCAGGGCCGTGATCAGGAACTTGGCCAGCTCCTTCGCCAGCGGCAGGTTGGCCGGGTCGCGCCACCATTCGAGCGGCGGTTCCGGCTCCTTGTCGACGCCGTCGAATGGCGCGTTGGCCACGCTGACCGAGTCGCCGCGGTCCTGGTTGTAGCCCATGGCTTCGCGCACCAGGCTGTTGATCTTGGCCATCTCATCCGCACTGAGCGGCTTTACCACCACCTTGCCGTTTTTATCGATGGTCCGACGGTAGTTTACTACGACCCCGACCGTCATGCGCTTCAAGCCGGCCATGGCTTTCTGCTCATAGCGCACGGTCTTGTCGACTTCATAATTGGTGGTCGATTCCTTATGCGTCGGGCCGGCCGCCGTGGTGGCGGCGCCGGTGCCCGGCTGGCCGGGCGCGCCGGCCGCGCCCGGCGGCGTGGTGGTCAGCGGGGCGGTGGCCACACCCGGCGGCTGGTTCGACAGCGCGCCCGGGATGCCACCCGGGTTCTGGTTGGCATTGCCGGTCGTTTCGGTGCTCTGCTGGCTGCGGATGGCCGAGGCGGCCGGCGGCGAGTTCGGCTTATAGCTTTCCGCCGCCTGCTCGATGGCGGAGAAGTCAACGTCGGCCACTGCCTCGGCGCGCACATTGCCTTCGCCCACGATCGGGGTGACGATCGATTCGACTTGTTTGATGACCTGCTTTTGCAGCTCCTGCACGTACTTGAGCTGGGACGCGTCCAGGTTCTTGGCATTGTTGGCGGCGTTGCCGTTCTTGTTCAGGTCCGACACCAGGTTGCCGGCCTGGTCCACCACGGTGACGTTGGCCGGCGACAGTTCCGGTACCGACGAGGCCACCAGGTGCACGATGGCGCTGACCTGGGCCGGGTCGATCATGCGGTTGGCATGCAGCTGCAGGATGACGGAGGCGGTCGGCTTCTGCTGGTCGCGCACGAAGACCGACGGTTTCGGCATGGCCAGGTGCACGCGCGCCGATTCCACCGCGCCGATGGACTGGATCGAACGCGCCAGCTCGCCTTCCAGCGCGCGCTGGTAATTGACCTGTTCCAGGAACTGCGACACGCCCAGCTTCTGGTTCTCCATCACCTCGAAGCCGACATTGCCGCCCTTGGGCAGGCCCTGCTGCGCCAGGCGCAGGCGCACATTGTGCACCTGGTCGGTCGGCACCAGGATCGCCTGGCCACCCTCGGCCAGCTTGTACTTGACCTGCATCTGGTCCAGCGCCGCCGTGATGGCGCCGCCATCCTTGTCGGTGTAATTGGCGAACAGGACTTTGTAGTCCGGCTCCTTGTTCCACATCCACAGGATCAGGATGAGTGCCAGGATGCCCGCCACGGCCGCGCCGCGGATCACCATCTTGCCCATCGGGGTCTGGAAGAAGGCGAAGCGGCCTTTCGGCGCCTGCTGGGCGTCTGGATCGTCGATATCGAGTTGTTCGGCGGCTGCAGCCATGGGTAATCACTGTGGGTTAATGGGCCTGTTGCACATTATCAGGCGACATTGCGCCGGTTAAAGGCAGGAATAAGCACCCGTTTGCCTTGCTGCTCAGGGCAATCCCCTTGTGCGGGACACCGTATTCTGGAAGCCTGACAGTAGGAATCTATTGTAGCAAGGCAACATCCCACTGCAAAAATTTTGGAGTAAAAAGAAATGAGAACAGGCGGCATAGACAGCAGCCAGATACAAGCGATGATCGCCCAGCTGAAGGCCGCGGCGACCCGGCCCGCAGCCACGCCCCCGGCGATCCAGACTGAAAAAGTCGCCCCCAAGCCCGACTTCACCGACGCCATGAAAGGCGCGCTGGACGCCGTACAGGCCAGCCAGACCAAGGCCGAAGGCCTGACCAAGCGCTTCCAGATGGGCGACGACTCGGTGAATTTATCGGACGTGATGATTTCGATGCAAAAAGCCAGCATCAACTTCCAGGCCACCGTCCAGGTGCGCAACAAGCTGGTGCAGGCTTACCATGACATCATGAATATGCAGGTGTAGTGGAGTAAAAAAATGGGGACGAAAAAAAATGGGGACGTACCCCATTTAATGAGCAACATTCTCGGAGAGAATGTTGCTCATTAAATGGGGTACGTCCCCATTTTTTTCTGTTCAGCCGAGGCCGGCGATGCGGGCGTTGCGTTCGCGCTCGAGCTTGGTGATGTAGCGCTGGACGGCGTTCAGGGCCGAGCGTGGCAGCTCGACGAACTGGCAGCCGAGGCGGCGGTTGGATTTGTTGTTTAAAAGCGTCAGGTCGAGCGAATTGCGGATCTGCAGGCCGGTGGTGACCGTGCCGACCTCGGGCAATTCAATGCGGCAGTCGGTGTATACCTTGCCGATCGTGTCGCCCAGCACCAGGCTGTTGTCGAGGATGGCAATGCCGCCGCAGCTGATGTCGGCCAGCGGGAAGGCTTTGCTGCCGCCGCCCAGCTCGGCCGGCAGCGGTATCATCACGCGCACCGGGTTGCTGACCGGCGTGGCCATGCGGTAGAACTCGCGGCGCTGCAGGCGGATCAGGCTGGCGGGCAGGGCCATTTTGAAGGCCGGGCTGCCTTCGAAGGTGCATGGTTCGATGTGGTCGCCACCGAACATGATGCGGATCTTGTCCAGCGTGGTTTCGAAAGAAAGCCTTTTGGCGCCTAGGATGCGGCGGTTCTGGTCGGGGTTGATCGAGCAGTCGAGGATGACGCTGCCGGCGTCGGCGTCGACTTCCAGGATGGACGTGACGCACACGTCAGACTCGCCATGCACCAGCATGCGGATCAGCTGGCTTTTTTCGCCAATGCTGCGCAGCAGGGCGATGATCTCGCGGCGTGAGGACACCTCGAAGTCGTGCCAATTCTCCAAGTCCGAGTCCGAAATATAGCTGTGCATCAAAGTCCGTTGTCTGGGGATTCATTCGGTACGCTGAGATCGGGCGCCGGGGGCGGGGGCTGGCCTGTCTTTTGCGCTGCTTCAATATGATATAGCCACGCTAACAGTTCCGCAATTACACGGTAGAGCAGGGGCGGGATCTGGTGGTCCAGGTCCACTTCCATCAGCAGCGAGACCAGTTCCTTCGATTCGTGGATGAACACGCCGTGCTCGGCGGCGACGGCAATGATCTGCTCGGCCACCAGGCCGCGCCCTTTGGCCACCACCTTGGGCGCCGCTTCGCCGCTCTTGTAGGCGAGGGCGACGGCGCTTTGCAGCGGCTTGCGCGGCAGCTCGTTGGGGTCACCCTGGGCCATCTTTGCCTTCCGCATTGATGGCCAGTGAGCTCAGCGGTGCGCCGGCCGCTTCCAGCGCCTGCTGCAGGGTGCCGGCCCAGGCGCGCAGGGTGTCGGCGGTTTCCTCGCTGCCCGATTGGACGGCGATGTGGACCTGGTCGCCGACCAGGGTGACGTTGGCGGCCACCTTGCCCAGCAGCGGAAAGCGGAAGCGCACGCCGCTGCGCCAGACGGTTTCCGGCTCGCCGTCGCGGCCCTCGCGCCGGCTGCCCTGGCCGTCGCGCTGCTGTTCGCGTTCGACCAGCCACTGCATGGGCTGGCCCGGCCAGGCTTCGCCTTGCCACAGCACCTTGCCTTGCTCTTGCGTGTGGAGCTGCTGGTTGATCATCTGCGCCGCCGCCAGGTCGGGGCCGGCGGCCAGCCTGGCGGCCGCTTCCAGCGGGTTCTGCTGGGCGCCCTGGGTGGCGGCGTGGCGCTGCATCTGCGGTTCGCGCTGCAGGTCCTGCAGCGGGCGCTTGCCGGCGGCCCATTCGGCGACGTGCGACTCGTAGAACAGGCCGCTGTCGCCGAGGGCGCGCTGCAGGCCTTCGCTGAGCTTGCGGGCCTCGGGCGCGCCGCCGCTGCTGAGCGGTGCCTTGCCATTGATCGTGACCGGCACGCCGGGCGTGGTGTACGCAGTGGCCAGGGCGCTGGCGATGGCGCGCGCGGCCGGGCTGAGGGCCGCTTGCGGCGTGTCTTTGCCCAGTGCCGGCAGCTGTTCGGCGGGAACCAGCGGCGCTTTGCTGAGCAGGGCGGCGCCGGGGCTGAGCGGGCGCGCCTGGGTGTGCGCGGCGCTGGCCTGGTTGGGCTGTGCGGCCGGGCCCTCGGCCTCGGCCCCGGCGGCAGGGGCGCCGGCGGCGGCGGCGCGCGCGGCGGCCGCGGCGTCGCCGGCAACGCTGCCCGGCGGCGTCCCCGGTGCACCGGCCTGGCCAGGCGGCGGCTGCTTGCCGCTCAGGTTGATGATGGCGGCTTCCTGCGCGGGCAGGCGGCCGCCGCTTTCCGGCAGGTCGGGAATCTGGTCGCCGCTGACGAAGGTGGCCATTTGGCCCGCCTGCGGGCTGCCGGCGCCCACCTGCAGGGTGGGGCGCGGCTGGGCGCTGACCACGGTCAGCGGCAGTTCATCGCCGGCATT
Source organism: Pseudoduganella sp. (assembly GCF_041914865.1). Classification (NCBI taxonomy): domain Bacteria; kingdom Pseudomonadati; phylum Pseudomonadota; class Betaproteobacteria; order Burkholderiales; family Oxalobacteraceae; genus Pseudoduganella; species Pseudoduganella sp. The sequence continues at coordinate 155,551 of NZ_JAYSCO010000005.1, forward strand.
GAAGCCGGGCGGCAGCAGCATGCGCGCGTTGGTGTCGGCCACCCGCACCAGGAAACTGCCATCGTTGAATTTGCTGAGGACTTGGGCGGGCAGGGTTTGCCCGACCATTTGCGACAGGGCGCGCTGGAAGGCTTCCTGCCGCGGCGCGCCGACCGGCTGCGCCACCGGGGCGGCGCTGGTGGGGCTGACGCCCCGGATGTCCAGGCGCGGGGGCAGCATGCCAGCCGCCCCGCTCAGACGGCGCCGTAGGCGGCGGCCAGGCGCCGTTCAGTGCCGGTGTTGTTGATCAGTTTGGACAGCTGGGCCATCCAGGGCATGGTCAGGTCGCGGATCTGGCGGTCGTCGTCCAGCATCTGCTTGATCAGGCCGAGCTTCTGCTGGCGCTCGCCGGCGTCCAGCGTGACTGCCGCTTCATTGTCGCGCAGCTGGGCGACATGGCTGCTTACCTGCTGCTCCAGGCCTTCCAGGCCATCCCAGTCGGCCGCTGTCGCTGCCGCCACCATCTGCTTGGTCAGTGCTGCCATGGCGGCGTAAGCGCTCAAAACTTCCACGTTCGTCATTGTCATCCTCGGTTACATGCTGGCGAAGGCAGCAGGCTGGGTGTTGGTGGCCTGGGCGGCGCTGCCGCCGATCTGGTTCCAGGTGTCGCGCAAATCGGCCAGCAGGCCGCGCACTTCGTCCAGCGCCTGCTGGTCGTTGTGCAGGTTGGCGTGCAGCAGGCGGTTGCTCATGTATTCATACAGGGCATCCAGGTTGGCCGCGATCTCGCCGCCGACTTCCTTGTCCAGGCTGGCGCGCAGGCCGTTGTCGATGATCTGAATCGCCTTGGAAATGGCCTTGCCTTTTTCCTGGATATTGCCAGCGCCCATCTGCACGCCGGCAGTGGCGATGGCGGCCAGCGCGCCATCGTAGAGCATCACGATCAGCTTGTGCGGCGAGGCGGCGCTGACGCCGGT